>NZ_JBKQGZ010000001.1:0-265367 GCF_050487165.1 Providencia sp. Me31A | reverse complement strand
TGGTTTCCATACAAAGCATTCCAAATTATCCCTTGCAAAAACAGGGAGTGTAGCAGAGCTATCAGGTGGATCATTTTTACACGATCTTTCCTGCCTAATTTGGTGGAGTTTTGCATGATCATTAACAAGCGCATAATAATGGTGGTATTGGAGCCCTCACTGACGCTGAACAGAAGGAGTGGGCTGAGATTAGAGGTACACTTCCAAATCTAGAAGGTTCTCGCAATTTAGCCATTTATCGTGCTGAGCAGTTAGGTGGTTCAGCGGAAACCACAAAAGAACGTGACTTAGCAATGGCGGCTGCAGGGATTGGTGCTGGTATTGGAAGTGGTAAAGGGAATAATCAAGCAAGCATATCTACAGAACAAAAAATTGTTGAAGTAAAGTCAGGTAGTAAGGGTGATTGGAATAAACAATTGAACAAGCCAGAGCCAAATACTACTTATAAAGTGGACGACAATAAAATATTTCAGACGGATTCATTAGGTCGTACAAGTCTCGCAGAAGGTTCTTTATCACTGAATAAAAACGATCGTAATACATATCAGCAGTGTAAGACTGGTAAATGCGGTAATGGAAAAGATGAGGGAGGACATCTATTTGCTAGTATATTAAATGGGCCTGGTGAAAAAATAAACATGGTTCCAATGGATGGAACTTTAAATAAAAGCGGCTGGAAGAAGATGGAAAATGCGTGGGTTAGAGCTTTGAAAGAAAATAAGGAAGTTTATGTTAAAATTGAACCTGTTTATAAAGGAAATAGCGCCCGGCCTGAAAGTTTTAACGTGACATATACTATTGATGGGGGCAGACCAGTAGTTAAAGATATTAGCAATATACCTGATGGTGGAAAAAAATGATGGAATTAGATGTTCTTCACAACAGAATTGGTCAATTACTTGTTAATGCTGGGCCAAAAAATGCACGTAAACTAATTGTTTTTGCAGCTTTATCTTCAGAAGGTGATTCTTGTGAGTATGAGTACGATTACGTGGATGCTGATGGTCTCGAAGATTGGTTTATTCCTGATAAAAATGCTAGTTATGATTTGAGATTACTGTTGGTAGAGTTAAGAGAATATTACATTAAAAATAATTTAACTAATGGTCTTCCAGTTTGGTCTAAATGTAAAATCGTAGTTGATCTAGAAACAATGAAAATTAATATAGATTTTAAGTATGAAGACTAAAATAAAAGATCCCAGTTCTGCGCTGGGATCTCCTTAGCCGCCTTACTCCCCCTCAGCCAGCCGGATAATCAACTGTCCGGCTTGGCGAGTGAGGGTATAGTGGCTGCCTACCTCAAACCCCAACTCATTCAACCACTTACCACTTAAGGTGAGTTGTGGGCTGGGGTTGGGTTTACCTCGGTTAGGGGTGTAACCCACTGTATACTGTCTGGTTTTGACCACTTCTTCTTTAGCTGTCGGTGTTTTTACACGACAATTGCACTTAGCCATGGTGATTACTCCCCTTCCACCAATCCCCCTTTAATCTTCTCTTAGGCGCTTGCCATATCTAAAAAATAACCAATCATATCTTGGCCTTCGAGTTTCAAAATATCGACGAGCTTATACTATTTTTCCAGTATCAATGACGGAGAGCTACGACTCGAAGCAACAAAGTGGCAGTGTATCTGGCAGTATTGGAAGCGGGTTGAATACCACGGCATTCGGTGAATGCTAATAAAACCGAGATGCACAGTGATTATCAATCGGTAGATAAACAAACGGGTATCAATGCCGGTAAAGGTGGCTTTGATATCACGGTCGGCAAGCACACTCAACTCGACGGCGCGGTCATTAGCAGTACGGCAGAGGCGGATAAGAGCACACTGAATACGGGCACACTGGGCTTTGGGGACATTAAAAACAAGGCCGAGTACAAGGTGGATAGTCAAAGTGGTGGCTTTAGTACCGGTGGAGCCGAGGTCGGTGACCAGTTTGTAACCAATGCTGCAGGTTCATTGCTCAACAATGTGAATAACAAAGGGAAAGATAGCAACACCACGCACTCAGCGGTGTCGGAAGGTGAAATTGTTATCCGTGATAAGGCTAATCAGAAGCAAAATATCAACGACTTAAGCCGTGATACCAACAATGCCCATGAAAAACTCGATACGATTTTTGACAAAGAAAAAGAGCAAAAACGGATAGAAAAAACGCAGTTAGTGGGCGAATTAGGTAAGCAGATTACCGATATTGCGGTGACGAATGAGACGATTAAAGCGACTAAGAAAAAAAGGGAAAACTTTGATAAAACGCCAGTTACAGATGATGAGCGCAAGAAAGCCATAGATTCTATCAAAGACCCGAGCTTAAAAGGGGATGAAACGGTCATTCGAAATGCGGTGTTAAATGACCGAATTGAAAAATCGGTTCAAGCGTCAGGTTGGGGCGTGGGCGGTGATAACCGTCGTATCGTGGAATCAGGTACAGCATTAATCCAAGGATTGGTGAATGGCGATGTGAGTAAAGCAGTGGCGAATGCGAGTGCGCCGTACATTGCGAATCAAATAGCGCAACATATTCCAGCCGAGAATAAAGAGGGGCGTATAGCTGCCCACGGTATTGCGAATGTTGCATTAGCGCTGGCAAAAGGTGAAAATGCAGGGGCGCAATCGCTGGGTGCGATGACGGCTGAAGCAGTTGGCCTGTTGTCAGTGGAACTGTACGGTAAAAAGGTCGGTGAGCTGACGGAAGACGAAAAAGCGACAGTCAGTGCATTTGCGAGCTTGGCGGCGGGTATTGCAGGTGGTTTAGTGGGTGGCGATACATCGAGTGCGGCAAATGCAGCCGAAGCAGGGAAGACTACGGTTGAGAATAACTTCTTACATGCTGAAAAAATCATTACTTTCGTTGGTGAGTTCGCTAATGCAAAAACACCAGAAGAGAGAAAATAGTTACAACAAGATATTGATAAACTAGACAGGCAACTTCAGTCGCAAGCGGAAGCTTGGGGAATATCAACCAATGACATGAAGAGTGCATTAGCTGACCTAAAAGCATTGGAAGGCTTGCCAGATTGTAATGCACAATGCCAATAAATGGTAAGAGATTTAATATCTAAACTCGAACCTGCATTAGAAAATAGAATAAATAAACATTCATCACAAACAGAAAACCTCAAAGAGCTAACAGGGATTTTAGCCACTGTGATTGTGATGAATGAGAATGGATTGATGGTCGAGCCACTACATCGAGTGGTGGGAAAGGAGGAGCTAGCGGTACAGGTTCTTCTAGGATAGATAGTGCAGCGAAAGGGGGCGGGTAAAAAGGGAAAGAAACTAACCCGATAATTAATCAACCCAATATAACAGTAATCTCACCTGAAATAGAAGCCAAGATACTTGTGGGGCAAAGAGTTGGAAACTCAAATAAATTAATTGGCGGACACTCGCCTTCAGTGAGTAATGAAAATCCAAATTATGCTGTAGAAACAATAAAATTGAATCCAGACGGTACAAGAGTTGTGAAATTTACGACTCAGTTCCCAGATGGGAACTTATCAAAAATTAAGACAAGTACACTATTCCCAGAGCATTGGTCAGATAAAAGCATTATTGATTCTGTAAATAAATTGGTAATTCCACAGCTATTGGGCAAAGAAGCTCAACAGGTGAAACATTACATCGTGGTGTAATTAATGGTGTAGAAATTGATGTGATTAAAAAAGGAAATCAAGTTACAGCTGGGTATCCTGTAGGTGGAAAAGCGACTCCTGGCTTTAATCCAATCGATTGAGGCATGTATATGTATAAAGAATTTGATTTATGTATTACTGATTTTAGTAATGATAATGAACCTGGAGATTATTGGTATGATTGCGGCGTTGATGAATCTGCTGAAATTTTAAGTAAATTCAACGAATCAGATTGGTCATGCCTATTTAATGAGTTATCGAACAAATCTATATTTTGGAAAACTAGATTGGTCGAATGCTTGGGTGATTTAAAAAATAGTCATGAGCTAAATATTATTTTAAAGCTCATTGATACTGAGAATTATGATTTATTTATTAGTTGTATCGACTCGTTAAGATCTATGGATATATGTAGTTTATCTGAAGATGATTTGGGCAAGATTAGTGGTAAAATATACCATCTCGAGTCAAATGCTTCTTTGCCCGTGAAAAGTATTTTAGATAGTTTTTCACATAAATTTAAGAGTAAATAAACCCTGTTTTACACAGGGCCTTCTTAATACTCTCACTCCTCACTCAGCCGGATAATCAATTGTCCGGCTTGGCGGGTGAGAGTGACGTTGCTATCCACCGTAAACCCTGGCTAGATCAACCACTTACCGCTGAATATCAGTTGTGGACTGGGGTTCGGTTTACCTCTGTTGGGGGCGTAACTCACTGTATACTTTCTGGTTTTTAGCTCTTCTTCTTTAGCTGTCGGTGTTTTTACACTACAATCGCGCTTATCAATACCGGTAAAGGTGGCTTTGATATTACGGTTAGTCGAGATATGAATATGAAAGTTACAAAAGAACCTGTGAGTGGGTACTGTCGCGTAGATATTGCAGCAATGGTAGATAAAGCAGGATTAAAATCTCTAACCATTTATAAGGAAAGCACTGGAAAAACATTGTATTGGAATCTTGGTATGGAATCGTTAAAGGAGAAAAAATAATGTTATTTTCATTGAGTTGGACGCTAAACGGTACTGGAGGGAACAGTGAAAATCCTATATGGGATGATATTGAAAAAAAACTTACATTATTAAAAAGTGGATATGGAATTTTAACACTGGATATTCATGATAATGATATCGGCTCACAAATGTTACAAGTAAGGGCTGAGCTAGGTAATTATTTAGTAATGTTAGGTGAGATAATCAATGATGATTATGAAGTTAGAACATATTATGATGAAAAAATGACTAAAGAAACAATTTGTATATTAGGTGACTATTGGTCTAAAAATCAAATAACAACTGACTTTTCATTTATTGTTCAAGTTGTGTATGAATTTTTTAATACTGGTAATGTACAAAATCATTTATTAATTTAATAATGAGATGAGACTGTAATTTAAATTGTGTATTTGCCTGCTTTTGATATATTAAATCCAACTGTTCTGCGCAACTAAATCAGGGCACTTTTTTTAGGAATTTTGTTCATACTCAATGGGGGGGGCAGATCACCGTTGGCAGTACGAAGCCTTTCTTGGTTGTAATAGCGCATATACGCAGTAACATTTTCTTTCATCTGTTTACGAGTCGGCTGTGGGATTTTCAGGACCCAATCGTGCTTTAAGCTACTAAAAAATCGTTCTACAACGGCTTATCCCAATAGGCTCCAACATCGCCAATACTTGCTCGAATACCATAATTTATTAGTAAGTGACAATAGCGCATACTCGTATATTGTGCTTCCCTGTCACTATGAAAAACTAAGCCTTTTTCGGGCTGGCGTAAGTTATACGCTTTCATCAAGGCTTTACTGACTAAATCTGCTGTTATTCGTTTATCGATGTGTTAACCCACAATACGGCGAGAATATAAGTCCATCACGATGGCTAAATACATCCAGCCTTTCTCTGTTTTTGTCTTATTTTAGGGGAAGTGGACACTGTGATTTTATTTTTTTAATTATCAATATGTAACAAAATGAAAATAAATTAATAATCAAAAATAATATTAACACTAAGTAAGTGTTTTATTTATTTTCACTATAAATTTTAGATATGTTACCTTCTTGTTGAATTTGCTCATATTTAATCACATTTAATACAATCAAAAGCGATCAATATTACGTCATCGATAGCCAGAGACTATCATATTTCGATTATCGATCGTTGTAAGCATGTTTACTTAAATTGATAAGGGAACTATTATTTAAAGCAATTAGTTTTTAAGTACATATTAAATTTTTTATTTTAATTTTATTAGTGAAAATAAAGAAATAAAATTTTAAATATAAATTTAAATATACGAAGGTGGTTATTTATGAACGGAAATGAAAATAAAGTATCCAACTCTCCATCACTACGAAAATTGAATTACCTGTATCAGTATTGAAACATTAGATACAATATTACAGATACTGGGTGTTTAATGGTCACGATTTTTATCGTGAAGTTCTTGTGATTGATGTCACGAACTATACATCAAAAAAATAAAGAATCCTTTCCATTTTATTTGCATATCTAAAATTGGTTAGGTTTTTATAAAAATTTATTTTCTGAATATATTAATTAAATATTGATAGGGTTATCTACGACTCAATATTAATTTTTATTTTAATAAAAGAAGTAATGAATTTACCTCTGGATTATAAAATATACATAACTATATTTTTATATAGTTAGTTTAATAATATTTGTTTTCAAGTTAAATATAAAGGTAATAATATGAAATTGAATAAATTAGCGATATTCTCAATTTTCACAATGGCACTTTCAGTAACGGCTACTCAAGCTGCGACAGGTGATGGTACCATTAATTTCTCAGGTAAAGTGATTGATTCACCATGTGGAATTGCAACTGAGAGTGCTAGCCAGTCTATTGATTTTGGCCAAATTAGCAAAAGCCTTTTAGAAAAAAATGGTATATCACAGATTAAACAAATTCCAATTAAATTAATTAATTGCGATTTAACTAAAGCAGGTACTGATGATGAAGCAGCAACATCTTATAAAGGTGTAAAAGTAACATTTAATGGAAATATTGTTACTGGTACAAAAAGTGAATTAGCAACAACAGGAAATACAGGTACAGCTATTGTGATTTCTAGTTCAACAGGTTCTTTAGTTAACTTTAATGAAGCTGGTGGATTGCAAGCATTAGGGAATAATAGCAACACCCTTCTGTATACAACTTGGGCGAAAAAAGCGACTAATGGTTCAATTGCTGAAGGTGAGTTTAATGCTACAACAAACTTCACTTTAGCCTATGAGTAAAAAATATTGAGTTTATCGAGAGCAGTATTCTGCTCTCGATTATTTAAGGTCAAATCTATGTTTAAAAAAATTATAATAATATTATTTTTTACTAAAACCTTTTCAGCTTTTGCAAGTGGTGATGTGTCGGAGAAGTACTCACCATCAGACAAAGTTTGGTGGCAAGGAACAGCAAAGTTTTTAGGAAAAGTAATTTCTCCAGCATGTACATTAGATATGGATAGTAAATATCAATTGATTGATCTTGGTGTTATACCAGTAAATAAAATCAATGATGATAATTTGTTAATAAATAAGAAAATAAAAATAAAACTATCTGACTGCCAGTTTATTACAAAGTCTAGAAATATCGATAAGGTTAAAGGGATAACATTAACGTTTTATTCGGATATCAGTGGGGCTGATCCTAGCTCATTTTCATTTAATAATAGTGAAGATATCTATTTTAAAATAATAAATGAGTCTGGATATACTGCTAGCTCAGGAGAACCATTACCAATAGTCTATATTGATGGAGATAATACGTATTTGTACTATCAACTGGATGTAATGAAAAAATCAGATGTAGTTAAGCCAGGTAGTTATTATGCGAGTGTTCTATTTAAAATAAACTATGAATAATTAGTTGTTTTTTATTTCTTATTAACAATTTTAAAATGAAACAATTAAGGTTATTAGCCAATATGAGCAGAAAAAAAATCAGTAAAAAATCTAAAGGCATTTTGGCAACTATATTATTTATAATTTATTCTCAAAATGGATTCTCTATAGAATTTAATTTAGATGTTGTTGATTCCAAATCTAAAAATAATATTGACTTTAATAGATTTAGTCAGTCAGGATATATTTTACCTGGTAAATATCAACTTAATTTAGATCTGAATGGACAAGGAATAGGTTCATCGACATATACAATAGAATTTTTAGAAAGCGAAAGTGAAGAATCTGATAATAATAAAGCTGCATTACCGCAAGCGTGTATAACGAATGATATTATCGCTACATTAGGGTTACAGGAAAAAGTACAAGAGGATCTTTCTACTTGGAACAATGGGCAGTGTGTTGATCTATTAAGCTTAAAGGGAGTGAAGATAACGCCAAAATTAAATGAAGGTATTTTATTAATTAAAATACCTCAAATCTGGCTTGAATATACAAGCTCGACTTGGCTACCGCCATCAAGATGGGATGACGGTATTACAGGGGCTATTTTAGATTATAACATTAATACAAGTGTAACTATTCCTCATAAGGGAAGAAATACACAAAATATTTTTTATAATGGAACAGTTGGTTATAACCTAGGTAGCTGGCGTGTACGTTCTGATTATCAAGGAAGTTATACCCGAACATCTGGTAATGATGAAAACAATAAAAATCTATTAGATTTCACTCGTGTTTATGCGTATAGAGCGATTAGAAGTTTAAAATCGAACCTAACCGTGGGTGAAAATTTTATAAACTCTAACATCTTTAACTCTTGGCGCTATACAGGTATTAGCTTAGAAAGTGATGATAGAATGCTTTCTCCACAGCTTAGAGGGTATGCACCACAAATCACAGGGATAGCAGAAACTAATGCAAGAGTTGTGGTCAAGCATCAAGGACGTATCCTTTATGATTCAACTGTGCCTGCGGGCCCGTTTGCTATCCAAGATTTAGATAGTTCGGTACGAGGAAAATTAGATGTTGAAATTATTGAACAAAATGGCAAAACAAACCAGTTTCAAATTGATACTGCCTATGTGCCTTATTTAACTAGACCAGGTCAAATTCGTTATAAGCTTGTATCAGGACGCTCAAGAGATAAATTGCATAACACTGAAGGGCCTATATTTGCGAGTACCGAAGCCGCTGTTGGTTTAAGTAATGCATGGACTGTCTATGGTGGTACTATTCTTGCTGGTAACTTTAATAGTTTAGCTATTGGTGTTGGTCGAGATTTGTTTGCGCTAGGTGCTCTTTCTGCTGATATTACACAATCGTATGCAAGGTTACCTGATCGCGGCGCTATGCAGGGTAAATCTTGGCGTTTAAGTTACTCTAAACGATTTGATAATCTTGATGCAGATGTTACTTTTGCAGGGTATAGGTTTAGTGAACGCAATTATATGACCATGCAGAATTATTTAGATGCAAGGTATCGTAGTGATTTTACGGGAAAAGAAAAAGAACTATATACAGTATCCTTTAATAAAGGGCTTTCTGAATATAATACAACTATTGGTTTGCAATATAATCATCAAACATACTGGGAACAAAGCGATTCAGATTATTACTCTATTAATGTAAATAAATACATGACTATTTTTGGAATTGAAAATATTTCACTAAACCTATCTGCTTCTCGTTCTAAATTTTATGGGAAAGATAATGATGTATTTTTTGCAAGGGTGAGTATTCCATTAGAAAATAACAAGGGATATCTAAATTATGATGGCTCCAAAAACTCCGGAAATTATACTCATAATATCGGATATTTTAATACAACCGATGATAACTTAGCTAATTATAATTTAAATATTGCAACCACGCATGGTGGAGGCATGGAAAGAAGCTCAAGTTTTTCTGGGTATTATGGACGTTATACACCAATCGCGAATATAAATGCTAATACCACTATTTCAGATAAAAATACATCATCATTTGGTTTTTCTGCGAATGGGGGTCTCACTGTTACAGCTAAAGGAGCGGCACTACATTCGGGAGGATTTAATGGTGGTACTCGCTTATTGGTTGATACTGAAGGAGTTGCTGGAGTTCCTGTTGATGGTGGCCGAGTAACAACAAATAATGGGGGATTTGGGGTAGTGACCGACATTAATAGTTACTATCGTAATGAGACATCTATTGATCTGACAAAGCTTCCTAATAACATTGAAGCAACACAAGCTATCGTGGAGTCATCGCTAACGGAAGGTGCGATTGGTTATCGGAAATTTGAAGTCTTAAAAGGTGAAAAAGCATTTGCAATTATTCGCTTAAAAGATAATACCCATCCACCATTCGGTTCTGTGATTAGTAATATAAAAGGAAGAGAGTTAGGGATCATAAGTGATGATGGATTTGCGTGGTTAACGGGGATTAGTCCAAATGAAGAAATTAATATTTCTTGGGGCCCTAAACAAAAGTGTGTAACGAAGATACCAAATCACATAGAGCCAAGAAATAAGATGTTGTTATTGTGTGAACAATAAATAATAGTAATTTATTAAATCAAAAGGTTTAAAATGAAAAAAATATCATTTTTATTATTCGGGTTGGTTATTACAACAAATTCATATTCAGCTATTTCTTTAGATAGAACAAGGGCTATATACGAAGGAGGAACGAATGCTTTAGTTATCAATATTAATAATGATAATAAGCAATTGCCGTATTTAGCACAAACATGGATTGAAAATGATAAAGATGAAAAAATTGAAATGGGACCATTAATTGCAACACCATTGGTCCAGAGGCTCGAACCTGGAGATAAAGGTTTAATCAAAGTATCCGCGACTCCAGACGTTGATCAATTACCTAATGATAGAGAAACTTTATTCTATTTTAATGTTAGAGAAGTTCCACCTAAAAGCGAAGATAATAATGTATTACAGATTGCATTACATACAAAAATAAAATTATTTTATAGACCAAAAGAAATTTTACGAGAACCTAATGCAGTTTGGCAGGATCAACTTATTTTAAATAAACTATCTGATGGTTATAAAATAGACAATCCAACACCTTATTATATAACGATATTTGGAATAGGTGGTACAGAAAGTGAAGCTATTAACTCGGATTTTAATGCAGTAATGATTGCACCAAAATCCTCAATAACACTTAATTCTAAAATATATTCAACACCATATTTATCTTATATTAATGACTATGGTGGAAGACCGACAATTAAATTTCAATGTCAAGCCGAACGTTGTATTGCTGAAAAAAAATAAAATAATTAGTTTGGAGATACAAAGGTGAAAAATAACAATATTCTTTTTATATTAATGCTTTATATTAATGGCCTTTTTATTTCTCAAACTGGCTTAGCAGATCCGATTGCTAGAGATAATTATTTTTTTAATGTTAATGAAGCAAAGCTTAATTTTCATAATCAAAATGAAAAAGAGAATGAAGGTATTATATATATAAAAGGACTTTTTTTAATCTCTACCTGTAATCTTATTTCTCATGAGGTAAGGCTTAAAGATATTTATATAAAAGATATTGATATCATCATTGATGGATGTGATTTTTATGAAAGTACAGGTAAAGTTGGTCGAGTAATAAATAAAGTGATGTTTAGCAGCTTATTATCTTTTCCAACAGAAAAAAGTATAGATGAAAGCATGAAATTAAGAGAAAGCAAAATCAAGCATTATCAACAGTATAGCGTTATTAACTATATAATATCTGATGAACAGAAAAAGCAAATTCTTAATAGTAAATATCATATATTGACACTTAAATTACAATATAATTAGTTCAAGGTAAATTATATGAGTATTTTTTTGTATAGAAAGATAATAAAGATAACATTATTTTTTAATATTGTCTTTTTACCTATTGCAAATTCTGCTACCACAATGAATTTTGATGGTACTTTGATTGATACCCCTTGTAAGATCGATCAATCTAGCTTGAATCAAAGTATTGTATTTCTTAATAGTTCACCAAGAGACTATTGGCAACTTCCTGCTATTCGGCCAACAGAAAAATTTACAATTAAACTTATTCAATGTGATGCAAAATCGTTATGGAAATCGGTGAAAATTAAATTTAATGGACAAACTGAACCTGCAATGGGTGCTGAACAGCAAAACTACCTTTCACTTTCATCTGGTGCTAACAAAGGGAAACTAGCTATTGGGTTTGTCGATATTGATGGCAACCAGCGTATTACATTAGGACAAAATCATAATGGTGGACAAGGAACCCAACTTAATGATGGAACAATGTTGCTAAC
Source organism: Providencia sp. Me31A (assembly GCF_050487165.1). Classification (NCBI taxonomy): domain Bacteria; kingdom Pseudomonadati; phylum Pseudomonadota; class Gammaproteobacteria; order Enterobacterales; family Morganellaceae; genus Providencia; species Providencia sp. Me31A. Next base: position 253,508 of record NZ_JBKQGZ010000001.1, on the reverse strand, counting down.
ATTTAATGCCTTTGTTCAGGCAAGTCCAACTGCAATAGCAAATAAAAGTGTTGTTTCTGGAATGTATAATGCAACGGTAGAGTTTGAGGTTTCTTATGAATAGATATAAGTACTTTAAGATGATTTTTTTTTCATATCTATTATGTGGATCTGCAGGCGCAGTTGATATAAATATTAATATAACAGGTGCAATTTATATTCCCCCTTGCACGATTAATAATAATTCACCAATAAAATTTTCATTTAATCAAATAATGACTTATGACGTTGATGGACAAGCAAACGCTATTACAAAAAATATTCCTGTTACATGCACATATTTCAAAGGAACACCTTATGTTAAGGTGACTGGTAATCAATTAACGGGAGCACCGGATAATGTTTTGAGAGTTTCAACGACAAGTGCTAATTACAGTCGATTTGGTATTGCGTTATATCAGGGTAATAATGTTGATGCTAATCAACCCTTACGTTTAAATGGGTCTGCTGCTCGGGGGTATGCAATCACTAAGGGATTTTCTAATACGGGGCAGGCTAATAGCCAATTTACAATTACTGCCGTTCCTTATAAAACGGGAACGACTGATTTAGCTGCTGGAAATTTTACAGCCACGGCTTCATTAAGCATTATTTATAATTAAACATAAGATATTACCAATTATTAGTTTTGGTCACTGAGATTAATTTAATCCTAAAAAATGAGGCATTAAATGAATAAAATACTAGTAGGATTAGTTTTATTTTCTGTAACTAATTCATATGCACAAGATATAGCATGGCAACAGAATTTCCTTCATGTTCCAGCTAGTGGTGGGGCTGCATCTGCCACTGCTCCTACATTGGATGTTACAGATTCTAGCTCTGGCAGCTTAGTTAGAGTGACCATACCACAAGTTGTAGGCTGGAGGGTTGTCTCTTCTTTTTGTAATCCGAATCCCATACCATCTGGCGCAGGAGCTGCACAAGGAAATTATCGTTATTGGATAAGATTACCACAAACAAACACCTGGAAAAGGCATTCATCAGGGTTAAATTACTACTTATCCAATATTTCGTGGATACTAGCAGATACGAATAATAATACTAATGAGGTTTATGTTGGCCCAAACTATTTACAAGAACAACGGCCTAATACTTGTTGGAATGTTGGGTCTACTTGGGGCCTCGGTTCACAAGTGCTTCCTTACGAGCGTACAATGACATTAAATGTGACTGTTGCTAGGTCAACTGCTTATCCAGGTCGATATAATTTAAGTATCCCTTTTGCATGGGCATATGAGGAAAATAAGGGGTCAAGCACTGGTAACTCTTGGGATGGTTACCGGCAGTTCGGTGATACTATGAGGAATTATATGAATAATTATATCAATATACCTGTGCAAATCACCAGTAAATGCAATATTGTAAACCGAACAATTAATTTATCTCATGGAAATATGACACCGGCTTCCTCTATAAATAATGTTACATCGCCTTATAATTATCAGCTATCTTGTGATTATGATGCTTCAGTATCTGTCTCTCTAATAGGAAGCTCACAGGTTTCAGGTAAGACTCAAAATTATACCAAGTGTGGTAATGGTGGAACCTGTGAGTTAAAATATAACGGTAATGCTTATAGCGGTACTTTTAAAGTCAATGCAGGTTCAACTCAAACATTAGCCATTACATCAACTTTTCATCCGAATGATATCAGTAATCCTGTTGAAGGTAGTTTTCAAGGAAGTGCTATTTTAAGAGTATTAGTTAACTGATTTAATTAAAAAATATCAATGGCCTTTATTAAAAAAGCACTCTAGAAATATTATAATTCACTTATTCAGACAGAATGAGTGAATTAAGTATTTAACTAGATCCTGTTATTATTTATCTTATTATCTACAAGGATAATCCCCCTAAAATAATCGATTTCATAAGTAGAATTTTCTCTTAACCTCAGATCTGCATAATAAATTGTTTTTCATGCCGAGAAAGTTTAATTCTTGGCTTTTTTTCTTGAATATATGAAATTAATCTGGGTTGGGGGGCGGTGGTGATAATCGTCGAATAGTTGAGGCAGGAATAGCGTTAGTTCAATATTTAGTCAAGGGAGCTGAAACTTTAGGTGAGGATTTTAGTGGGCCTTATAAACAAAAACCCCCGCCTAAGCGAGGGTTATAAATGCGTGGTGCCGGACTCGGAATCGAACCAAGGATACGCGTTCTATACCAACTTTTTATTGATTAACAGTCGGTTACGTTTTCGCTTCGAGGAGCAATGTACCACTGTTTTGTACCGTTTTTCAAGTTTTTTATGACCAGCTAGACGTTATAATCTAGCTGGTGGATGTGTTAAAGTACCCGTTTGATATCTACTCCAGTTATGATAATTACTTTGAATCCGCTTTTTGTTTCCAATATAGTTGCCTAGCATCGTCAATATCGAATGTGCCATCTGGTTTTTCCTTCATCGTCACAAGTAACATTGATTCGCCTAGGTAATATTGTGATGCTTTATCACCTCGATTAGCTGCATCTTCCAGCAGTTCGATAGCTTTTTCTGTATTTTGTTCAACAAGATAACCTCGTTCATGCATGATACCTAATATTCGTAAGGCATCTAATTGTTTTTTCTCAGCATTAGATTTTAGTAATTCAAGGTCGGTGCAGCTGTAGATACCCGGATCAAAGTCGACACCTTCACTTTCTAAATATTGCTGAGAAGGGAATGTAATACCGCAAGAGTCGCTACTGTTTGATTTTGAGCTCATAGGTACAGCATAAGCACTTTGAACGCTAGTGATTGCAAGAGTAATAGAAAGAACATAAGAAGGAATATTTTTTAAAGTCATGGCCTAGATGCTTGTGTTGATTGAATATGAAAGTAGCCTTAAGTTAAGGCTACCGCGAGTTATTAAGCTGCTTTTCATAGAAATGTCTTAACTAGCATTGATTATCCTCTGTTGAGATGATAGTCATGAAGAGCCATTATCTTTTTTCAATTTTGATAGTTTGTCATAGATATCCTTGGCTTTCAGTACATTAGATACGCCAGCAGTATCAATGACTTTATCTGCTAATGTATCTACATGTTGGTCAAGCTGACCTTCAAGCCCCAGCTTTTCATTAACGTATTTTTTGGCTTCTTTTTGCACCTTATGTTTAACTAATGAAGTTTTAGCTTTTTCAGGTAAACATTTATCTACCATTTTTGTTAGAAAGCTCATATCACTCCTTAAGGTATTGAAATCATACGATATGATTTAATTATGCTTGGAAAACAATGGGTTAATCTTTCTTTTCGGGGCTTTCTGAATCTTTTGGAGTTATAAAACCTTGACCAAATGCATTTCCTAGCTGTTTTCCAAAGATTTTGCCTGCGACTCCTCCAATAGCCCCACCAACAACCGTACCAAAACCCGGGAATATGAATGTGCCTAGTGCTGCACCTGCTTTAAGCCCAGCAATAGCTCCTCCTACATTTCCTACCAACTCACCATACTTTGCTTCCTTACTATCAACTGCACCTGAGACCACTCCAAAATCGAAGTTGGCTTGAACTATAGCTTCGAAGTTTTCACAAGGAAGGTTAGCAATTTGGTAATCAGAGAGATCAGCTAATAGTTTTTTAGGTGAAACACCGTTATTGATTAGTTCATCACAAACGCCAAGCACTAAATCAAGTCCAAATCCACGATACAGGCGTGTTATTTTTCTAACCAACGGATTTTCATCATACTCTTCGGCAATCATATCTCTTACGGTTTTGCCTAAAGGATTAACGAATAAGCTGTAGTAATGCCCTGCTTGAGCAATAAAGTTGTCATTATCAGATAACATGGCAGTGATAGCGGCAACGCTTTTTTCACGCTGCTCGTCTGTGAGCCGTAACTTTAAGTGCAGTTCAGAATCGTTTTTTATGCAAAGTGATTGGCAGAGTGTATAAGGGATATCCGCTAGATAAGCAATATCCCATTCCTTTGCAAAAATCTCGTTTGCATGCATTATCATAATCGTTAACGCAGTTGCTTCTATGCGTTGAAAATCATCCATTTCATTTACCCAAGAAACTTGTGAAAGGAGCTTAATAAACCGTCAACATGGTCATCATTTATATTATCGCTAATTACTGATATATGTTCAGATGAGCCATCGACTACATCATGTAGCGTCATACCTTGAAAATCAGGTATTGACATGGCTTGCAGGGAACCAGTTGAACTAAAGTAATCAACGCCGCCAGAAACGTTTGGTCTTGCAAATCCTTCTAGTTGCCCCATATCACTATGAAACATTTCTGTGTTACCAAAAGTGCTGGTATGCCCCATTGACTGACCAGCAGCATCTGAGAGATTATAACCGCCAAATACGTTAGGCATTGCGGAACCAACATACTGACCATCTTTCATGAATGAAATGCGATCAGCAAAGTTTGTCATTGTGTAAAACGCCATGATAAGCTCCTTATAGTGAGTTTTGATTGTTAACAATTCGGTATATGCTGGTAATACTGATATCAAGCTGCTTTGCTATAAAAGGCTTGGTAGCTCCTTGAGAAAGAAGAGTGAGTACCTCCGCTGATTTCTCCCTAGCCGTTGCTTTGCGGCCTATGTATTTACCTTGCTGCTTAGCCAAGGCGATACCCTCAGCTTGACGCTCTAGCATGATTTCACGTTCGAACGTGGCGATTGCTCCAATCATGGTGAGCATTAGCTTGCCCGTAGGCGTGCCTGTATCAATGCCGATGTTCATAATGAGCAGTCGGACTTGTTTTGCTTCTAAGTGGTCTGAAATCTCCAGCAGATGCTTTGTGTTGCGTGCTAGGCGGTCGAGCTTGGTGACTTTCACCGTGTCGCCTTCACGAACGTAATCAAGCAATGCCATGAGTTCAGGGCGGTTGTCTTTTGCACCGCTGATGATCTCTTTGAACACTTTGTCGCAGTCTTGTAATGCATTGAGTTGTGCATCTAAGCTTTGGCCTCGTGTGGATACACGGGCGTAGCCAACAATAGCCATTATTTCCCTCCAGACCCTGCCAATAGAGCATGCTAAGATGTGTAAACATGCCAAAACCGCAAACAAGGGTTTTGGCAGGCCTGTAAGCCTTGTTACACTGTTCATTCGGTGGGGTGCCGTTAAGGCATGCTTATTGGTAGGTGTGATAATGAAATTTGAGTTAGGTTAGTAGTAACTTGCGGATATCACTTTTAGAATGTGAAAGGCTGCGGTGATGAGTCCTTTAATGAAAGCAGTCAACAGAACTGTTTTCATACCAGACCTCTTTCAGCCAGAGAAACTGTTTTACCACCTGCAACAATGATGTGATCGAGTAGAGTGATATCGAGCAGCTTCATTGTCTCTTTTAATGTTCGGGTCGCTGCAATGTCGCTTTCTGACGGCGTTGGCGTACCAGATGGGTGGTTATGGGCACAAATGATGTTAGCAGCGTTAAGTTTTAAGCCTAACTTGGCAATCTCTCGGGGAAAAATGCTGGTGTAGTTAATGGTGCCGTTGAACATTTCAGCGTACTGAATCACCTGATTCTGACCATTAAGAAAAATCACAGCAAAGACTTCTTGCTCTTTATCGCCAAGGTGGACGGCTAGAAAATCTTCGGTATCTTTTGGGGATGACAGTTGTTCTGTTCGGTAAAGCTGTTGTGATAGGTACTCACGGACTTCGTGTATTTGTTGCTTCATGATAAGCTCCTGATTGTTGTTTCAAGGAGCTTATACCTGTTGTTAGAGCAATTATTGAGCAGGGTTGCCCCTGCTGGTAGTTATGGAAGTTAAAACTACGAAAAGCTATACTTTTTTGATCACTTAATCTTCAAACTTTACTTTTACAGAGCTTTTATGAAAAATATTACTTATATATTCTTTCAAGGTGATATGGTCAATCTTATCATTATATAAAAACGCTGAAATACTTGAAAATCCTATGTCTTTAATTTTGTTTGGTTTTATGTTGACCTTTAGGGTGTCCCTACCTAGTATGACTTTATCGATAATGTTAGAGTACTCTCTTTCTGATAGGTGAGTTTGAATACCTATTGAATCATCTATATCGCCATCATCAAATCTCGATATTATTAGATAATTTTTGGGGGTTATAGGGTCATCGCCGATACCTATAATAACAACGTCGTTCTCTGTATAACAATTAGCGATAGAGGCTTTAAAAATAATTTGATTATTCATGATCTTGTCTTAGCATTTTTTTGAAGTTGTTGAGGGCTGTTTCTTTGGTGTGGCTTTCCATGTTTGCTGTTCTGTTCCTTCACCCCAATTATATACAACGCTAGCACCTGTTTCCCCAGCGAAAATATTCATTTTTCCTTTACATGAATTACATGGTGGATATTGACCATCTATCACTAATTTATCGCCTGAAAGAGCAATATCTTTTAAATCAACGGTGATTCTGGCCTCGGTATGTGTTGCAAGTGTGCTTCTTGGGAAACCTAAAGCAGCTTCACTTGGTGTCATATTCCCACTTTGCCAAATACCCGTAGCTTTTATATTGCCAGAGCTATCATAAAGTGTTGCTCTTGCTGTATGAGTTCCTTTACCTGACCCAAAAGATAATCCTAATGGGTCAATCCATATCAATGGATTAGGTGCATAAGCATACAAGTTTATCCCACCCAATAATCCAATTGGGTCAGGCATGATAAAGCGGCCTATCTGTGGGTCGTAGAATCGGAAGGTATTAAAATGTAATCCCGTTTCAGTGTCAAAATACTGTCCGGCATAGCGTAAGTTCTGCTCGAAGGACTCCATTTCACGTTCTGGGTCAGAGTAGAAACTTAATGGGCTATTGCGAACAAAACCAAAGCGTTCATATTTCCCTGACCACACCGTATTGCCTTGAGCATTGGTGACGTCGAGCGGAGCACTGTTAATGTCGCAGTGGTGCCAGTAATAACGGTAGCCTGCGGGTTGCTTCACGATAACGGCTAGGGGAGTATAACTGCCGTGTTCTTCGTAGCAATAGGTCTGACATTTACCCGTATTGATATCCTGCTCTTGCAGCAACCGTAGTCCTTGCCACACAAAATGGGTTTCATGTCGTGCTAACTTGCCGTGAGCCCGTGATTCGACAACTTTATGAATGCGGCGACCCAGTGCATCGTAGTGATACTGGGCTTTCATGTCACTGGTCTGGGCGATAACTAAACGATTATCCCCATCATATTGATACGTTTGTTTGACTTGGTTAGGATTTCCGCGTGAAATCACGTTACCGTACGCATCATGGCGATATTGCCAGCCTTGGAATTGAAGTAGCCTATCCCCTAGTGGGCTTAGAGCTGGCGTTTGAGCCTCGATTTCTGATTGAGGTCGCTCTAACAGATTATCCGCACGGTCATAGAACAGCATGGCGTCCATGTTTTCGCCACTGGAAACTTTTTTCAGTCGCTGCTCAGAGTCATACAGGTATTCCACCCAGCCCCGATAATGGTCTTCCATCGCGCCAAGGTTATCCTGTTCGTCATAGAACCATTTTCGTGATGAGGTAATGCCGTTGAGTGGATGCTGTTTATCGCGTGAGCTGAAGGTGCTTATTGTCCGTCCCAGCTTATCGTACTGTCGATATTGGGTTAGAACACCTTGGGTACGGCTAATTTCACGGTGTAGGTCATCCCGTTCAAATTCGGTGATTAAGTGCGGTGTACCCTCAACAAGGTGATTGATGGCAGTCGCATGCCCTGAACCGTAATAGAGCCAGTTGAGGCTGTCACCTTGAGGTAACGTCAGACGGCTCGGGTTATTGAGTTCATCGTAAGCAAATTCGACGATATCATCGCCCGTTTGTTCACGGGTAATTCGCCCAAGAGCATCGTAGGTAAAGTGAACTTGGTTAGCCTGTAAACCCATTTCAAGGCCGAGTTGATTCGGTTGCCTTGATGCCACCAATAAGCGGTTTAGGCTATCCCACTGGTACTGATAGCTATCGGTTAATGTTTCCCGTTGGGCAAGGTTACCCGCGGGGTCATACTGCAACAACACCGTGCGAGCTGGGGAAGGGAACACACGGTCACCGAGACGAGTTTCCTCGGCTAAACGCCCAAAGGTGTTATAGCGATATTGTAGCAGCGTATCATCCGGTCGGATTTCCTCGATGAGTCGCCCTTCGGCATCACGGTTGAGTCGGTAACGTCCGCCATTGGCGTTTTCAATTGAAATTAAGGCACCTTCCGCATTGTAATGGTAGTGGATATGCCGAGCAAGTTTATCAATTTCCGTTGTGACGCGACCGAAGGCGTTGTATTGCCATTGACGCGGCGTATTATCATTGCGTTGGTGATGGGTGAGGAGCCCTGCGGCATTCCAAGCCAGTTGCACGGTGGACTCATCGGGTAACACGATGCGCATGAGACGCCCCGCCTCATCGTAATGATACTCTGTAGCTTCCTGCAGGGCGTTGGTTTGAGAAACAACACGCCCCTCATCATCATAACGCCAAGTATGTTGTTTGCCTGAGCAGTCGATATGACGTAATATTTGCCCCCGCTTTGTCCAAAGAAATTCGCTGCGGCCTTGTTTGGCATCGATGCGAGCAGTTGGCCTTAGCGTACTGTTAAAGTCATAGCGGTATTCGGTGGTTTGCCCCAGAGGCGAAATTTCTTTGATTAACCGCCCAAAGCGGTCATAGTCTAAACGCGATTCAGTGCCATCAGGCCAAAAGACGGTGATAAGGCGTTCGTGTTCATTTTGATATTGCCAGCGAGTTTGGTTGCCATTGCCATCGGTTAAACTGAGTAATCGCCCGAGTTCATCCCACTCACTGGTTTGGGTATGTCCTTCGGCGTTGCGACAGCCACACGGTAGCCCGAATTCATCCCACAGCAGTTCGGTTTGGATGCCGGTACGGTCAGTATACTGAATAATCTGATAGTCATCATTGAGTTGCCAAAAGACGGTTGTGCCGTCTTGCCAATACGCGGTTCGTGTGAGGTTGATATCATCGTATTCGAGGCGGTAACGCTCCCCTTCACTGGTACTGTTCTCAATCACACGCCACAGATTATCGTCGGTAAATTCCCAGCGGTATTCACTGCGTAAACCATATTTATCGGTATGCCACGCCATGATACCCGCGTCTGTCCAGCCAAATTGGCGGTAAGGGTGCTCGGTGTGCTGTTCGACACGCACCAGTTGAGCGTGCTCGTTATAAAAATAAGCACACTGACGACGGCGTGCTTGATGGGCATTCACCTGATACACGGCAGTGAGGCGTGATACCGTTTTCTCTTCAAGCTCAAAGGATTGGTATTCACACGTGATATTCAGGTCACCGCAACCGGTAATCTGGATCAGTTGATGCTGCTCATTGTAGTGGAAACGCTGCTCGTTACCCACATTATCAACAATATGGCTTAAGCGGCTATGGCCTTGGGCATCAAAAGGGGAGTAATGGTAACGTAGCTCCCCCGCATCCTGAAATGTCCAACTGTCATCATCATTATGAATTATCCAACCTTGGGCAGCCTCACAAAAGCTACGGTGTCCGTGTGGAATGTCTGGAAAGGGGAGGATATCCCCCGACAGGTTTTGCCAAACAAAGCCATCTTCGGTTTTTATTAATCGGCTTTCCCAAAAAAAGCTCCAGCCTCGACCCAGCACACCGTCATAGCAATAGCTGCTTAAATAATTGCGTTGCCAGTAAAGTGGTAATTCAGATTCATAGGTAAAATCCAGCTCCTCTTCACCGTTTAATACTTTTTGCCCACCAATCACTTCAACGGGGCGTAACAGAATGCCCAGAGCCGGTATTCCCATCCCCAGACCTGCAAACACCTTACCATAGCGGCAAAAGAAGCGACCTATTTTGGCACTGCCCGGTAATTTACTCCACAACTTCGCTATAGCCCCGGGGGCTTTCGCCGCGCCAGCACCAAAGCTTAAAAACCCGGCGAATAACATCGTGAGGTCAGAGGCGGTGGTGAGCCAAGAGGGAATTTCAGGCTCAATATCTTCGGTAGCTTGCGTACCGCCACCAATTCTGACATTGGGGGAGCCTTCCATCACTGTGGCATCACAAGTGGTCTTATCGCCAACCCGAGAGGCTGGGAATCCATTGATATATACTGAGCCAGAGCCTTCTGCCATTTGACGCAGGCTATTTTCTTTGTCACAGTTGACCTGACTCCGTGTGGAGATGGCGGCGGGTTTACCGTTGATGCGAACATTGTGAGAGCCGGTTTTAATTTCCCCACTGGGACTTAACGATTTAGACCCCGTTTCAACACATTTATCCCGAACCCATTCTGCCAGTAGCCCCGTGCCATAGCCGACCGCCAGTGAAGCACCAATGGCAAGCACGCCGACCCCAATACAGCTTGCAGCAATACCGACACCCATTAATACACCGGAAACAACGGCGCCTCCAATGGCGATAGCGGCACCTAATACTGTACCAACGAGCATTCCCCACATTGATTTGGAGTGACCGATGATATCCCCGACTCTGGCGGCTTCAGGCATGGCGATTACCCTCTTGGTTGAAAACTAAGTAGGAGAGTATTCATCCATGCCCATTGCTCATCGTTAAAGGCGTTAGGCGATGACATTGTAAAAATCAGGGTTTGGGTATCACTGAAAGGGTAAACGGCTTGAATTTGATAGACTTGCTGCTTCTTGTTCGGACGGTAGCGTGAACTGATAAGATGGCCGTGAATACCATCCTCACCGAGCACGGAAGGCTTTTCTTCAAGGAGTTGCCAATCTTTCAAGGCGCGTTGCAAAAGTTGCTTTTGGCGAACAACATAGTCATCAAAGGTTTCATCAGCGGGTTTGTCATCCCGTGAAATGTTAACCGTATTGCCAGTAGGGGAAATCAGGATGTTGACGGTTTGTTCTTTGTAGCCTTCGGGCAGGCTGATGCTTCCTTCCGTGAATAAACAACGTTGTCCCATGAGTGTGATCCCTTTTCCTGTTCATTATGGTGGCTACTGTATAAAATCAGGTGGTTATTAGTTAAGGTGTTTCCATAAGCTAAATTATCTACAGTTTCTTATGATTGTAAACCCAAAAAGTCAATAACATCGGAATTTATTGAGTGTTTGGAAGGCTGGTGGTTTTGCTTGCTAGTTCCTGTGGGGATGAAAAGCAGGGTTTGCCCCTGCTTATGTTATAACCATGTGACGCTTGGGTAAGCACGTTTTAATGGCATGTATCTTGACTGCTTATTGCGAAACTGCATGTTGACATAGCCAAGCGGCTTGATGATTTCTTTCAGGCATTTAGCCTTCCAGAGCGCATCATTTTCAGATAAGCGGCATTCAGAGTGCGACTTATCGATGTGTTTAAGGATTTCTTCTTGAACTTCTTCTGGAAGAGTTCCCATCGTATGCAAGTCGATATCAAAAGCGGGCTCAAGCAGGTTAGTTTTGTTTGATGTTTCAAATATGATTATGGTATTTCTGTTCACGGTTTTCTCCCATTGGATGCTTGACTACTCTTCACTCATAATAAGTGAAAGAATGGAGTGCCGATTTTTCAGCATTTTCATAAACTTTCCATAGAGAGAATTCACAGAAAAAGTTTACTAATATGCCGTTTAATCGGCACTCAAGATTAGACCACGAAGATCGGATTAATCACTTTATGAGTACTAAGCGGAGCCAAGTCAGGGTCAAGTAAGGCAATGCCTCTAAATCCCGCCTTGTTATTCCGTCTGACTTTCTCGAAGCCACGTTCGACCATTTTCTTCGTGAAAATCCGTTGCGTCATTCGCCACTCGTTACCTTCACTGGCAAAACTTAAAAACGCTTGATAAAGTTCGCTGGCTGCGGTGTAAGCATCCGGTTCTTGCAGACAACCTTCAAGAAATTCACCAATGAGGTCGCTTTCTTGGCGGTACTCATCGTTAGCCGCAATAACCGCAGCAGGGAGTGAGCGTTTAAGGCCTTCTGCATGCCATGCTTGTACGCCTTCCAGTGCCCAATTCAAGATCCCTTGCAGCTCTTTTCCTAATTTTACAGGTAATTCTGGGTCAATCTGAGCTGCCGTGAAGTTTGCCGCAAAAGGAATTAAGCACATCCGCCGCCACATGCCGTGAGACATATCGTAAATGGCAGGCTTGTGGTTACCGATAATCACTAGGCTGAATTGTGAATAAAACTCCAGCTCGTGTTTGCCGTAGACCTGTCTAGCGACTATAATATCGCCGCCTGTCATGCTTTTAATGAGCGTGTCATCAAGGCGACCATTTTCAGGCAATTCATTGGCAACGACTAACCGTTTCCCCGGCAACTTGGCTAATGAGGCATTAGGACCTCCGCTGTTTTTATTCATCATGAGGACGTCACTGTTTATCTGTGTCGCATAGCTGCCCATCAGTGACTGAATAACCTGAATGAACGTCGATTTGCCATTGCTGCCGTGACCGTAGAAGAAAAACAAGAGCTGTTCATCTGTTCGGCCTGTTAAGAAGTAACCCACCAGCCGTTGCAAGAAGCTAGCGAGTTCAGTATCGCCGACGGTGATATCATTAATGAATCGCTCCCATGTTGGGCATTTTGCATTTGGATTGAAATCAACTGGCGTATAACGTGTGATAAGGTCTAGTCGGCGGTTCTCACGGTATTCACCCGTGTTTAAGTCTATAACGCCGTTGGCGACCCCGAGTAACATAGGATCAGCGTCAAGGTCAATTGTACGCACTTCCAATTTAGGCTTCACCAATTCAATCATCGCCTTTAACTTCGGTAGGTTATGAAGTTGTCCGGCTGCTTTTATCAGTTGAGTACCTTTGTTGTCGTCGTCTGCAAGCACGTTATGACCTTCTGCTAGCATGTCAGCGGCAACTTGCTTGGCATACTCCATGACCTGAACACCAGCCGGCTTCCATTGATGATCAACAAAATGGATGAAGCTGTCAGTTTCACGAACATAGCATAAATCATGACCAAACCGACGGGCAAGACGGTTAGCATTACCCACGTCATTGAAGCCCTCAGCACCGCAGGAGTTCGGTAGGTTGGTGACGGGTGTTTCTGTCAGCGGTATAAATGTTTGCTCAGCTTCGAGTGCTTGCCAATCGCCACCTTGACGAATAAACTCATCAATATCACTGCCACGTTGTGGCACAATGTAATGCGTTGCAGATGGGAATTTAGAACGGTATCGGTCACCAGCATCATCATTATCAAAGTAAGTATTGATAGGACGCCCCAAAGAATTGATATAATCAACTTGCGACTGGCTAAGTGAGCCAATCGATGCAAGTACAGGGGCAGTATATCCTGCTTCAATTAGCGTCAAGGCATCATTTTCACCTTCGACAAGGGCAATCGTTCCGGGCTTTTCCAGTGTTTGCTGTCCGTACCAATGCGCTTCTGGCAACCAGTATTTTTTCGGTTGCTGAAACTTGAAGGCCTTTTTCGGGTCTTTAAAGGTAAAGCGAACGATCCTTCCATTGTGAAAGTGCGGGTAGACATATACCCCAGCAGGTACGATATCGATAATGCGACCATTAACTTCACGAAACATGCCGGTAGCTAAGAGGGTTTCATCATCATATTCACCGGAGAGCGTGGCGTAACATTGCCCATCTGCAAAACCGATACGGTGTTGCTCAAGCAATCGCGGTGAGTGTCCACGTTGCTCAACTTGATAGTCTAATGCTTCGTCAGTCAGATTTTGGGCATAGTACAGGGCAATATCCGTGAACACGCTTGAAATCAAGTTATGATCTCGGCTATCTTCTTCGACTCTGATTTCTACAGGTGCAATTGATGGAATTTCACTCGTGCTAGTGAGATAGCGAGCAGCTTCAACGACATCCGTTAGCCCTTTGAGTTTCAATACTAAGTCAAGTACACCTCCGTGCTCTTCGCAAGAATAGCAATGGTATTGGTTGCTATCAGTATACAAGCGAAAACAATCTTTATGATTGCAACATGGGCAGGTCTTATCTTCTGGCTCTAGAATGTTTGAACCACAAGAAATGGTATTGATACCTGTTATTTGTGTGAAAGTATTGCTTATTGAGGTGCTGCTATTTAGAAGTTTAAAATCATGCTTAAGCATAATGTTAATCTCAAGCCACATCTTTTGCGGTGGCACACAATGGAAGGCCGTGGAACACCTTCCGGATGGAGTCGAACTCCATCATCAGATAAGCTTGCTGAGCTATGGAAGTAGATTACTTTCTTGCTATCTTGTTGTAAAGCAATATTTTTATGCCTAAATGCCTCAACTTTGAATTTGTTAGATGGGTGCTGTAAAAACTCGTATTGTAAATATTTGTAAGCTAAATACAGCTTGGTTAATAGATGGTTTTGTCAATGAAATCGGCATGGATGACCACGCCGTAGATTCGAAGGGGTTATGATCGCTTCCAGATATCCAGTACGGGGAGTTCTAACCGAGGTATCGTTTGAATCAGCTCTTTCTTGGCTTCAATAGGGTATGAGCCGTACCCACCGCTGACATCTTCTTGAGCATGACCTGTAATGTCATTTTGGATATCTTTTCTGGCTTTGGTGCTTCGGCAATGTGTGATAAACGTATGCCTAAAGCCATGAGTCGGTTTGATCTCTTTACGGGTGATACCGTGGCTTCGAATGTACTTGCCCCACCAGCGAAGGAAATTATAAGACGACTTGCCCGAGGGCGTTTTTCGTTCAGTAAATAGATAGTGCTCACGGCTTTTGACGTACTCAAGGAAGCCTAACTCAATGATGTGGCTGTGAAGCGGCACAACACGAGATAACCCTGTTTTTGTTGATTGTTCGTCAGTCGATTCGATTTGAATGCAATAAATGCCGCTATCCTTGATGATATTTTCAGTATAGAGCTGAGTAATTTCTTCCACTCTGGCACCTGTATAATACAGAATGATTGGCACCCAGTAGGCCATTGCACCATGAGGCGTTTCTTCACCGTGGAAGAGTGGAGTATTAAAGATAAGGGCGATTTCATCACGAGTGAAATCACGTTCTTTAGCAGTTTGGCGTTGCCGTTTACGTTTAGGCATTAAGCTAACAGGGTTTTCTGAAATAAGCTCATCCTCAGTGGCTAAGCGAAAGATAGACGACAAGGCCATGAGTTGGTTTCTGACCGTTTGAGGGTTGATTTTTTCGACGTTGAGTTCTGCTTGCTCTTTTAACGGTAGCTTCTTAACGGCTTTAGAAGGGCGGCATGGCAACCGCTCAAGGAGTTGCCTAAAATCAGCCATATCTTGCTTTGTAATCGCTTCTATTGGTTTACTACCAATAAATTCCACAAAGCGATTGACGGCTGTCTCGTAGGCTTTAATTCGTTTTTCTGCTTCACGAGGCTCTGCATAGCGGACATGCTCTTTATAGCGTTCAAACATTAGGCTAAAGCTGATTGTGGGCTTAGTGGCTTTTTCTTGAGCGGTGGCAGCATATTTAGGCAGAATGTTAAGTATGTGCATTTCAGCAGCTTGCATTCTATAGTCAGCTAAACGCCATGCTAACGTTACTTTCCATGTTGGCGTAAGTTCAACAGGCATTAGTTCAAGTGACTCTTTTAATTCATGCCTGAGCAATTGGAGCAGCTCGATATCACGTTGCTGATAATCATCAGGGACGTTGATAGCTGGAGAATTAAAAAAATCATCGGCTGGCATAGCAGAGTAGTTAGGGTAATCGTCATTTTTTTCGAGGTAACAACGAATTATCCTACTTTCAGGCGAAAGGTCTAAACCATATAGGGAATCGACTAAATAGCGTTCTTTAATAAGTTCAGGTTGTGGAAGTATGAACGTTAACCAACGATAAGCTATTCGTTCAATATCATCTTTGGTGATAGCTAGCTCAGCGTGCAGAGTGCTTCTTGCCGCATCAATCTCTGCTTGCATTAAGTCAATGACGGCTGGAGCTTTACGTTTTGCTTCTGCAAGGTCTTTGGTTCGCAATGAACGCTTAAGCTCACCTTTTCCGAGGGTGTTTTTAAGGTCGGCAGGGACTGCCATTCTGAGGGTATAAACCCCGTATTTGTTCTTAGTTGGCTGTATCATCGTGCTCATGAATGTACCACCATTCTGTACCACCGTGAAGCAGATTCGGTGATGGGTGAAAGATGAAATTCACTGATAAACCAATAAGTTAATGATATAGAAAGAAAAAACCCCCGCCGAAGCGAGGGTTATAAATGCGTGGTGCCCGGACTCGGAATCGAACCAAGGACACGGGGATTTTCAATCCCCTGCTCTACCGACTGAGCTATCCGGGCAACGGGGCGCATTAAACCGTATTAGGCAGTTTACGTCAATGAGTTTTTCAGAAAAAATGTATTTTTTTTACTGAGTGTTTTCTTTTTCAGCAAAAAGTGCGCATTTAACATGCGGATAGGTATTTTTAGCTTAATGCCCCTTTTTTACGGCATAACGCAATGGCCAAAATATCTTCAGAAAGGTGCTGTGCAGTTTCAACATCTTGAACATCTCGTTGCACTAATAAACGGTTTAGACAGCCTTCAAGTACTAGCTCCATTTGATTAGCAACCAACTCTGAGTCTTCAATATCTAATTCATCCAATAAATTCTTAGTGAATCTAAATGAATTTTCTTTTTGTAAGCGGCTTAATTGGTGAATAGGGTGCTCTGCATCAGGATAGTAATTACAAGCAGAGATAAATAAGCAGCCAGGGAAACGTCCTTCACTAACTTTCTCGGATAATTGTTTATAACGGGCCATGAGCTTTTGTTGTGGGCTTAATGATTCATCGAGCAATGTTTGACGCTGCCAAACTTCAATTTGCTGTCCATGGTAGCGTAGGCAATCATATACCAATGCTTCATCATCAGGCCAAAACTGACGGATGGTGTTGAAATCAGATTCAATTTCATTCAGTAAGTTTTCGGTGGAAGCTGATAATCCTTGAATTTCTAGCTGGCTCAATGCATGACTTAAAATAGTTTCACGTTGGATAGGCATTATTAACTCCATCACAATAATTTCTGATTTCTTCCATCATAGCAATGTTCAATTCTGAATTATAGCTGTTTACTTTATTGTTAATATAAACTAAATATAGATAAATTTTTTTGTCATTTTCTATATTAGATTATTAATATATTTTAAATATTTTTATGATCGTTTTATCCCATGACTAATAATCATTTCATTCGTGACCTTATCTAGATACCGAAAGTCCACATCTTATTGAATATTAAAATAAAAACCCGTGCTTGATAAAACGGCAACGGGTTTTTAGATTGTTGAGTATGATTTATAATTTTATAGGATCATACCACCAAACAAGAAACCAAAGGTAACGGCTAGAGCAACTCCGATGGTTCCAGGAATAAAGAATGGGTGGTTAAAGACAAACTTACCAATGCGTGTCGTACCTGTGTCATCCATTTGTACTGCCGCGACCAGTGTTGGGTAAGTTGGTAGAATAAATAAGCCAGAAACGGCAGAGAACGATGCAATAGCTGTCAGTGGGCTAACACCTAAAGCCAGTGCCATTGGCATCAATGCTTTTGCTGTTGCTGCTTGTGAATATAATAGCGCAGAGCAGAAGAAGAAAATCACCGCTAGCATCCATGAATGTTCATGTATGACATCTCCCGCAGTTGCCTTGATCCAATCAATGTTGTGTTGTACGAAAGTATCACCTAACCACGCCACACCTAAGATACAAATACATGCGCTCATACCTGCTTTAAAAGTACTTGAATTCAAGATAGCATCGGTGCTTACACGGCATAGTACAGTAATTAACGTCGCAACAGTCAACATGATAACTAAAATAGCATTAGTCGTGTTTCCTAGAGGGTCACTAATAATAGCAACACTTTTACTGTTCAGAATGGCATAACAAACAACACCAACAACGCCGAGTAAGAAGAGTAGAACAGATGATTTAGCGCCTGCTTTGATTTCTTTTGCTTGGCTGCCGCGTAGTTCAATTAAGCCTTCAGCTAAACGTTTTTGGTAGACAGGGTCATCAGACAGCTTAGAGTTGAATGTCCAAGAAACAATGAAAGACATCAAAATGATAGCGAGAAAAGTTGCTGGTAATAAAATACTCAACAAAGTGATATAGCTAACTGTATTTTCAGCGCCTACCATTTGAGCATTATCCATGACCGATGCCATGTAGACAACCGCAGCAGAAATTGGCGATGCAGTGATACCAATCTGTGCAGCAACAACGGCGGTGGAGAGTGGGCGACATGGTTTAACACCTTGCTCTTTAGCCACTTCAGCAATAACAGGCAGTGTTGCTAAAGAAATATTACCTGTACCTGCAAAGAGGGTTAGAAAGTAAGTGACAATCGGGGCTAGGATCGTGATGTATTTCGGATTGCGGCGTAGTAACTTTTCTGTTTGAGCAACTAAATAATCCAAGCCTCCTGCAATTTGCATTGCAGAGATAGCGGCAATAACAGCCATGATGATGGAGATAACGTCAAATGGAATGCTACCTGGTTTTACGCCAATTGCTGCGAGTACCAGTACACCAAGGCCACCGGCAAAGCCGATGCCTATCCCACCTAAACGGGCCCCCAAAAATATGGCCAGCAGAACAATGATAAATTCTACGGCTAGCATAGTGTTTACTCCTCGACAAAATTAAAATTTTGAAACTGTTATGTTAATTTTTTGTGTGTGTAAGAATCAAAAAAGGCACGCTTTCTGTTGAGAGGCGTGCCTTTATTTTTAAGTATTATTTATGATAAACATAAATTTTTAATCATCAAAACGTTTTGCTTTATACGCTGGATGTTTTAAGTTTTCAACAGAGAAAATATCATCCAATTCAGCTTCAGTCAGTAAACCGCGTTCAAGGACAACTTCACGTACGCTCTTACCGGTTTCAGCACAAATTTTACCCACGATGTCACCATTATGGTGACCAATGAATGGGTTTAGATAAGTGACGATACCGATTGAGTTAAACACGAATGCTTCACAGATTTCTTTGTTCACTGTAATGCCGCTAATGCATTTTTCTTGCAAGTTACGGCACGCGTTGCTCATCAGAGAGATAGACTCGAACATGGCTTGGCCGATGGCAGGCTCCATTACGTTTAACTGTAATTGGCCGGCTTCTGCTGCCATTGTTACACAGATATCGTTACCGATAACTTTAAAGCATGATTGGTTAACGACTTCAGGGATCACTGGGTTAACTTTTGCTGGCATGATAGAAGAGCCTGCTTGTAACTCAGGTAAGTTGATTTCTTTAAGACCTGCGCGAGGACCAGAAGATAACAGACGTAAATCGTTACAAATCTTAGACAGTTTCATTGCCAGACGTTTTAAGCCCGCATGAACCGTGATATAAGCACCGCAGTCAGATGTTGCTTCGATTAAGTCTTCTGCTGGGACGCAAGGTAAACCCGTCACTTCTGCTAATTTTTTGACCGCTAACTCAGCATAACCTGGTGCGGTATTCAAACCTGTACCGATAGCAGTTGCACCTAAGTTAACTTCGAGTAGTAATTCGATACTGCGTTTTAAGTTTTTCTCTTCTTCTTTTAAAAGAGTAGCGAAAGCATGGAATTCTTGGCCGACGGTCATTGGAACTGCATCCTGTAATTGGGTACGGCCCATTTTCAGAATGTCTTTGTATTCTTCAGCTTTAGCTTCAAAGCCTTTTTTCAGGTAGTCAACAGAATCAATTAATTTCAGTATAGAGTTATATACTGCGATACGAAACCCTGTAGGGTAGGCATCGTTAGTTGATTGGCTTTTATTAAGGTGGTCGTTAGGGTTTAAGAACTCATACTCGCCTTTTTTATGGCCCATAAGTTCTAGGCCAATGTTTGCAAGAACCTCGTTGGTATTCATGTTTAGTGATGTGCCCGCACCACCTTGGAATACGTCAATAGGGAACTGGTCCATGCATTTGCCTTCATTTAAGACAACATCACAAGCTTTGATGATCGTTTCGGCGATATTACGTGGAATAGTGTGTTGTTCTTTATTGGCTAAAGCAGCCGCTTTTTTAACCATAACCATGCCACGAATAAATTCTGGGACATCATTAATGGTGCGGTCGCTGATATAAAAGTTTTCAATCGCACGCAGAGTATGAACACCATAATAGGCATCGGCTGGAACTTCTTTTTTACCTAACAGGTCTTCTTCGATACGAGTATTGTTTGACATGAGAACCTTCTTAATTAGATTACAGTTACTGTCCGGTTATGCGCTTTTAAAAAATCTATATATCGTAAAACAAAATTCACAAGTGATTAATATTGTAAAATTGAAATTTACAAGCAATCAACACTGCTTACTTCTTTATCAGTATTATGATCTACTAATTTATGAGTGAATCATATGCTTTTAATCATATATTGCCTTGTACCTAGATCACTATATAGTTTGATTTATGCAACAGATTTCACATTGTGTGACAACCATCACAGATAAGAGCTGTTAATCAAAAAAATCTGTGAGTTGAAAAGCGTTATATCTACCCCAATTATTATGGCTATACTAAAGAAAAAAGCGAATGTTGATAGTTGTCTCTTAGATGCAGTTCACAAAGGTTTTCCAAGGGGCGTAAAATAAACGGTAGATTATTGAAATAAAGGAGAACTTGTGCGCTGGTTACCACTTATTCTGATATGTGTCCTTGTTTACATTGAATCCGTCATTTTTGTTCGAGTAGCCTCTGAGGTTGGCGTTTTAATGACGTTGGTTTTGGTGGTTTTAACCTCTTGCTTAGGGGTATCACTCGTCAAAAATCAGGGGATGAAGAATGTCCTACAAATTCAGCAAAAACTAGCTTCGGGTGAAAGCCCCGCAACGGAGATGATCAAAAGCGTTGCGTTAGTTTTAGCGGGTTTTTTATTAATTGTTCCAGGATTCTTTACTGACTTTATTGGTTTGTTGTTACTACTTCCGCCAATTCAGAAGCTGATTGTTATGCGGTTAATCCCTCATATTCGTTTCTACCAATCCGGTAGTGGCTTTAGCCAAGGTGCTAATGGAGGATATCAGCACGGTGATACTTTTGAAGGTGAATTTCAGCGTAAGCAGGATGATCCTTCTTTTAAGATTGATAATAACGATAAATCTGACTCATCAGCTAAAGACGACAGTCCTAAGTCGTAAACCCACCCTATTTATGGGGATATAAAAAAGAAAAATTTTTTCTATCCCCCCTTGAAGTCCCTCTCTCCCGCCCCAATCTGCTCAAACATGGTACTAGTTTATTTAAGACATGCTGGTATCGTCCTTTTACCTAGTATGGACTTTATTTATAGGAGAACTATTAATGAAAATTCGTCCATTGCATGATCGTGTTATCGTTAAACGTAAAGAAGTTGAATCAAAATCGGCAGGCGGAATCGTTCTTACCGGGACTGCTGCAGGCAAATCAACTCGTGGTGAAGTTCTTGCGGTAGGCAACGGTCGCATCCTCGAAAATGGTGAAATCAAAGCTCTGGATGTGAAAGTTGGTGATATCGTAATTTTTAACGACGGTTATGGCGTGAAAGCTGAAAAAATCGACAATGAAGAAGTCCTGATCATGTCTGAAAGTGACATTCTGGCAATTGTTGAAGCGTAATTTTCACTTAAAACTTCTCAACGAACGAAAAGAATTTGAAGGAAAGAGATAATGGCAGCTAAAGACGTTAAATTTGGTAGTGATGCACGTACGAAAATGCTTCGTGGTGTGAATGTTCTAGCAGACGCAGTAAAAGTGACGTTAGGTCCTAAAGGCCGCAACGTAGTTTTAGACAAATCTTTTGGCTCACCTGTTATCACCAAAGATGGTGTTTCTGTAGCACGTGAAATCGAATTAGAGGATAAATTCGAAAACATGGGTGCTCAGATGGTTAAAGAAGTTGCTTCTAAAGCTAACGATGCTGCGGGTGATGGTACAACAACCGCAACAGTTTTAGCGCAAGCTATCATCACTGAAGGCTTAAAAGCGGTTGCTGCGGGTATGAATCCAATGGATCTGAAACGTGGTATTGATAAAGCCGTTGTTGCCGCAGTTGAAGAACTGAAAGCACTGTCAGTACCATGTTCAGACACAAAAGCGATTGCTCAGGTGGGTACTATTTCTGCAAACTCCGACGAAACCGTTGGTCGTTTAATCGCAGAAGCGATGGATAAAGTCGGTAAAGAAGGCGTTATCACAGTAGAAGAAGGTACTGGTCTGGAAGATGAGCTGGATGTGGTTGAAGGTATGCAGTTTGATCGCGGTTACCTTTCCCCTTATTTCATCAACAAACCAGAAACTGGTGCAGTTGAATTAGAAAACCCATTCATTCTGTTAGTTGACAAAAAAGTTTCTAACATCCGTGAATTACTGCCAGTATTAGAAGGCGTTGCGAAAGCAAGCAAACCACTGTTAATCATCGCGGAAGATGTCGAAGGCGAAGCGTTGGCTACTCTGGTTGTTAACACTATGCGTGGTATTGTTAAAGTTGCAGCAGTTAAAGCACCTGGTTTCGGCGACCGTCGTAAAGCCATGTTGCAAGATATCGCTATTCTGACTAACGGTACTGTTATCTCTGAAGAGATTGGTATGGAGCTGGAAAAAGCGACATTAGAAGACTTAGGTCAAGCGAAACGCATCGTTATCAACAAAGACACAACCACTATCATTGATGGTGTAGGTGAAGAAGCTGCGATTGCTGGCCGTGTTGCACAAATTCGTCAACAAATCGAAGAATCAACCTCAGATTACGATCGTGAAAAACTGCAAGAGCGCGTTGCTAAATTAGCGGGCGGTGTGGCTGTCATTAAAGTTGGTGCAGCAACTGAAGTTGAAATGAAAGAAAAACGTGCTCGTGTTGACGATGCTTTGCATGCAACTCGTGCAGCGGTTGAAGAGGGCGTTGTTGCTGGTGGTGGTACTGCACTGGTTCGCGTTGCGGCGAAACTGGAAGCTATGACTGGTGAAAACGAAGAACAAAACGTGGGTATCCGTGTTGCTCTGCGTGCGATGGAAGCGCCAATGCGCCAAATCGTTACTAACGCAGGTGAAGAAGCGTCTGTGGTTGTTAATAACGTTAAAGCAGCGAAAGGTAACGAAGGTTACAACGCAGCAACAGATACTTATGGCGATATGATCGACATGGGTATTTTAGACCCAACTAAAGTGACTCGTTCTGCTCTGCAATTCGCAGCATCTATTGCAGGCCTGATGATTACCACTGAAGCGATGATCACTGATCTACCAAAATCAGATGCACCTGATTTAGGTGGCGCTGGAATGGGCGGCATGGGTGGAATGGGCGGTATGATGTAAGCCACTAGGCAAACATCACACATCGGTAGTGGCTAATTAGCGACTACCCGCCAATATAAGACCAGCACTGTTAGTACTCCTAGCGGTGCTGGTTTTTTTTAATTCTTTATTGATTGGTTAAAAGAGCTATTATTCATAACATCAATTGGTGATTAGTGAGATATACCATTTATTTTTGCCTAAAGGTCACTCAACAGGTTATATTTAGCGTAAGGTAAAATGGTTTGAATAAGTAAACAACAGGGCAGTTGTATCGATTGTTTTATGATAAACTCTATTCGGCTGGTGATCCGTGGCATTTGCATGGTAATTGTGATGCAGTATGTTAATCACCTCCTAGATATTTCATGATATAACGGTATTGGGGCTAACCAGATTTTCAAACCGGCTGCAAAAAACACAATGAAAAATGAGGGAAAACATGCGAATTAAAGTCTTGCTTGGTGCTGCTGCATTATTGCTTTTAGCGGGTTGTTCGACAACAACTAATTTGACTGCGGCAGGCTCACAAGTTCGTTTTGTTGAGAATCAACCCGGAAGTGATTGCCAGCTTCTCGGTCAGGTTGTAGGGACACAAAGCAACTGGTTGAGCGGCGTAAATAATGAATCTAGCTCAATGCGTAGCGCTGCAAATGATTTACGTAATAAAGCGGCAGCAATGGGCGGTAATGTGATTTTTGGTGCGACAAGCCCGAGTGAAACCGTTTTATCTAGCTTTATTCCCCTAGATAGCAAAATGGTTGGCCAAGTTTATAAATGCCCCTAAAATGAATACGTAGCGCCCAAATGATTATTTGGGCGTTTTGTTTCTAGCTTTGCTTTAAATTGAGGTCAAGTAGCGTTTTACTTGGTTCTCCTCCTATTTCTCGCGCTAGTTTCGGTACAAGATACCCAGATACTTTACTTAGCAATTGTTGAATTAATTGTCTTGCTTCCATATCGCTGACTAAAAAATGAGCTGCACCTTGAACTTTGTCTAAGACATGTAGGTAATAAGGTAAAATCCCTGCATCAAATAGCGCATTGCTTAGGTTCATCAGCGCAGTGACATTATCGTTTATGTGGCGCAGTAGTACGCTTTGATTTAGCAACGTTACACCAGAAAGTTTTAGCTTTTGCATTGAATAGCTAAATGCTTCGTCGATTTCATTTGCATGGTTAATATGTGTAACCATAATTACTTGTAATCGAGAGTTAGCAAGCCTTTTGCACAGTGTGTCAGTAATACGTTCTGGTATTACTACAGGTAAACGAGTATGAATTCTAAGGCGTTTTAGATGTGGGATCGCCTCTAATTGGCCTATCAACCAATCGAGTTCATGGTCTTTTGCCATTAATGGATCACCACCTGAGAAGATGATTTCATTGAGTTCGGTGTGGTTTTTTATATAATCCACAGCCATCAACCAGTTATTTTTATTTCCTTTGTTGTCTTCGTAAGGAAAATGCCGGCGAAAACAGTAGCGACAGTTCACTGCACAGCCACCTTTTACCAGTAGTAATGCGCGGTTGTGGTATTTATGCAGTAAACTAGGGATCTCATTATCCTGCTCTTTTAGTGGGTCCGTAGAAAAACCGGGATGTAAGTCAAACTCTGCTTTTGCCGTTAATACTTGCAATAACAGAGGATCACTTGGATCACCTTTTTTCATTCTAGAGATAAACGGCATGGGTACGCGTAAAGGAAATAATTTACGCGCTTCGCTGTCTTCTTGTGAAAAATGATGATTTTCCAAATTAAGTATATGCAGCAATTCATCTGGATTAGTGATTGCTTCAGCAAGTTGTTGTATCCAGACTTCTCTGGATGAGGTATTTTGAGTTACAATATCGACCATTTTTTGGCTATGCCATTTTTAGTTTATAAATTAGAGGATCACCATGGCTACTTATAGTACCAATGAATTCCGCTCAGGTCTTAAAATCATGTTAGATGGCGAGCCTTGTGTTGTTTTAGAAAGTGAATTCGTCAAACCGGGTAAAGGTCAAGCATTCGCACGAGTGCGTATCCGTAAACTGATTTCTAACAAACTGTTGGAAAAAACATTTAAGTCTACTGACTCTGTTGAAGGTGCAGATGTCATGGATATGAACTTAACTTACCTGTACAACGACGGTGAGTTCTGGCATTTCATGAACAACGAAACTTTCGAACAATTAGCAGCAGACGAAAAAACCGTTGGCGATAACGCTAAATGGTTAGTTGACCAAGCAGAATGTATTTTAACACTGTGGGACGGTCGTCCTATCGCGGTAACTCCACCTAACTTTGTTGAGTTAGAAATTACCGATACTGATCCAGGCCTGAAAGGTGATACCGCAGGTACAGGTGGAAAACCTGCAACACTGAGCACTGGTGCAGTGGTTAAGGTTCCTCTGTTCGTTCAGATCGGTGAAGTTATCCGTGTTGATACTCGTTCTGGTGAGTATGTATCACGTGTTAAATAATGGTTGATCCTATACTCAATTGTTAAAAATAAAAAGCCGTGGTTTAAGTCCACGGCTTTTTTTGTCTATTTTGGGAAGGGCTCGCGGCACTTAAACTTACCTTTAGCACCATAACAAGCATCTTAACTAAAGATTCTTCCCCGACATGCGCTCATGGTACAAATCAATATAACCCCATGAGAGCACAATCTAAATTAATTGTTTACCCATAGTTATCCCATCCACTCAATTGGTTGCTTTTTATTGTTTATTTAAGAAAAAATTATAACTATATAATTTATATTAAGTTAAATAAAAAGTAATTAAGTGTGTTATCTCAAGCATACCGTAAGCGTTGAATGATTTTTTTGCCAAAAAGTGTGGTAATTAAGCCAAACATAATCAAAATGAGGCCAGCAACTTGTATACCGTTGATATGTTCTCCAAGGAATAAAGCACTGCTGCTTAAACCAAAAACAGGAACCAGTAATGAGAACGGTGCAACTCGCCATGCTTCGTAGCGACCCAGCAATATCCCCCATAGCCCATAGCCTACAAATGTGGATAAATAGGCTAAATATAAAATCATACCTAAAACCGACCAATCAAAACCTGCAAGGCCAGAGACGATGGCATCTTCACCTTCTAGGAACCAAGAACTGATCAAAAAAGGGATGATGGGGATCAGGGCACTCCAACTGACTAAAGATAGGGCACTACACTTTTCAGCTCCTTGGTTTTGCATGATTATTCGATTGGTGATATTTCCACAAGCCCAAGATAATCCAGCGATTAATGTGAAGGCTAAGCCAAGTAACGGGATATCATCTAATCCGCCGCTAGTGGCTCCATTTGCTAATATCGTTAACCCTGCAATCGCGATAAACATGCCAATAAAATGTGTGGGTTGTAATGATTCTTTTAAAATCATTGCGCCAAGTAATAAGGTGAAAAAGGCCTGAGATTGCAAGATAACAGATGCGATCCCCGCAGGCATACCAACGCGTATCGCACAAAATAAAAAAGCAAATTGACCAAAGCTGATGGTTAATCCATACAGAAGTAATAACTTAAGCGGTATTTTGGGGCGCTTAAAAAAGAAAATAGCAGGAAAGGCAACAAAGACAAAGCGCAATGCCCCAAGTAATAATGGTGGAAGCGCGGTAACACCTAACTTGATAATGACGAAGTTAATGCCCCAAATAATGACCACACAAAGGGCAAGTAATATATCTTTGAAATTCATGCTATTTTCTCAAGGTCATGCGAGGTAAGTCTTTCTACTTTACCTTTGCTAACACAATAGCGCGATATCAATGATACTTATTGGCTAAAAACAGAATATTCAGGTTAAATTTTGTCATCAATTTACAGTTATTTGTTATTTTTCGTTGCTTGAGTCTGTGTTCGCGAGTGTTTATAATGTGGTTACACATCACACGTATTCAGGACGACCTGAATAAACGTTATTTAATATGGGGACGACCCCGAGTAACTAACGGGAGCTACCAGCCATGGCTTGGATCGTCCTTTTATTTGCAGGTTTATTAGAAGTCGTATGGGCAGTGGGTTTGAAATACACTCATGGTTTCACACGCTTAACCCCAAGTATCATTACTATTATTGCCATTATTGCGAGTATGGGCCTATTGGCTTATGCCATGCGTGATTTGCCTGTTGGCACGGCTTATGCCATTTGGACAGGGATAGGCGCAGTCGGTACAGCGATTGTGGGGATTATTTTTCTCGGTGAATCGGCGAATATTTTCCGTTTGCTAAGCCTAGCTTTGATTATTACGGGGTTAATTGGCTTAAAAGTATCGAGTTAACCTTAAACTCAAAATTGCTACATGATAAATAAGCGGGTGAAAGTAATAATCACCCGCTTTATTTTGTTTATATTCATCAGTGGGTTGGGCATAGAAAAAACAGCTCTTTCTGGTTATTTATTATGATAACGTGATGGCCAAATTTCAGATGCTGGTATATCCAAAAATTCAGCAATAATCCGTTCTCCTTTAGGCCAACGCCTTGAAAGGGTATTATTTAATGTTGAAGAGTTTAATCCTGCTTGCCGTGATATTGCTGAAAGAGAAGAACCTTTTTTCTTTATCGCTGCAATAATATCCGCTGGATGCCAGTCTTGTTTCATGTTTATCTCCGAACGATGATTAAATAGGAGTGATTTGGTTTTGATAATATAAGTGCCGCTATTGTTATTTTAAATATTCATAAAATAAGGCTATTAATTGATATCTCAATGTGCTAATGAATTTAATTTCTTTCTTTATGATTTTAATTTAAATAATTAAAGTTAATTTTTTTATTTTTCTTTTTTATTTGTTCTAATGTTTAAATTGTTGTGCTAATAATAAGAATCCACTCTCAAGAATTTTTATTTGGAGGAAGTTTATGGATGTTAAAAATAAAGTTTTGGAAAACTCTTGTGCCGGCCTAAATAATATGTTTTCAAACTATTTTGATTGGAATGATATAGATCTCTCTTTCACTAGAGTTGATGTAGGAAATAAAGATGTCAGTGTTATCTCAAACAACTATGAATGGGTTTTAGTTTACTGGGATGCTGATTTAGATAAAATAATTAGTGAAAGATTATCATCAGGGATACAGTACTGGAATAATTATTCTAAAGTCCACATGGATACTTTATTGAAAACCTCAAAGCACGAGCAGAAAGTAGAT
Organism: Providencia sp. Me31A; assembly: GCF_050487165.1. Lineage (NCBI taxonomy): Bacteria > Pseudomonadati > Pseudomonadota > Gammaproteobacteria > Enterobacterales > Morganellaceae > Providencia > Providencia sp. Me31A. The sequence continues at coordinate 225,190 of NZ_JBKQGZ010000001.1, read as the reverse complement.
TTTTGTGCAAAGTATGGTGATGTCTATGAGATAACATCAATAAATTCAAAAAGAAAACTATCGATAAAAGAAATGATGGCTATATATAAATGCCGACCAACAATATCTGATTATGCTCATGGAATATGGAAAAAAAATGATGAAAAACTTCCATTAAGGGAAAGTATTTTACTACCCGATAGAAAATTAAACAGTGAAGAGCAAGAGTCAGAGCTTTTAGATATTCATCAGTATATGAGGTTTGGAAACATTCGTTTTACTAAAAAAGAGGTTATTACCATTAGGTTATTGTTATCTCACTGCAGAGTAAAGGAGATTAGCTATATTCAAGGGTGTTCAGAAGCTTGTGAACATAAGCGTATTCAACGTATCAAAGAAAAACTCGATTGCCCTTATGTATCATCTAGCGGTTTGTTTTCAGTATTAAAGGATAACGGAATTACACTAGCTTGTTTAGAAACTTTAGTGAGTTATCCTTAATTTTAAATTAATACAACAGCTAATGAGATTAATAATAAAAAAAGGAATTGTAAGGATAATAAATGAAATGGAAATTCAGGTTTGGTGCTGTAGCAGGTAATGCACTTGAGTATTATGATATTGCAATTTTTGCAGCAATATCTACTTACTTAAGTGCGGAATTAGCTAAACTAGGTTATTCCCAAGCGACTGAAATGGTATGGGGGATATTTGCATTACGCTTTGCAATACGCCCTATTGGTGGATATGTTATAGGGCGATACGCAGATATTGTTGGAAAAAAATCAGCTTTAGTACTCACTAGCCTTATCACTGGAACAGCAACATTAATGATGGCCTTGCTTCCTATTGAACTATTGGGTAATTATACACCTATCGTTATATTGCTTTTACAACTTGCATTATCATTTAGCTTTGCAGGAGAATTTCCATCATTAATTACATATTTATTTAATGATTCTCATATTAAAGATGGGGCTAAATTATCCTCTATTATCGTTGGTAGCTCTTTATTTGGTGTTGTTATTTCTCTTGGGATTGTCCTTTTACTAAAAAACATCATGAGTGAAGAAATGATGCAATCAATAGGTTGGCGTATTCCTTTACTTATTGGTGTTGGGAATATATTAATCAGTTTTTGGTTTAGGATTAAACTACCAAATCATCAAGGTAATCATACCGTTAAAAAATCAATAAGCTGGCGGAGTATTTTATGGGTATTTGTAGTTACTATCCCAGGAACAGTCACATTTTATTCACAGAATTTATCTACTTCATTGATTATTGAGCAGTTAAAGATTGAGGAAATAAAAAGTTTTTATGCAATCTTATCGTCAAGTCTACTTTTAATTTTCATGCTGATATGTGGTTGGTTAACTGATAAATATAGTTCAACTACGCGTATTTTTAATATTGGAACGATACTAATGGTTCTCTGCTCTGTACCACTTTATTTCATATTACAAATAAACAATTTATTGTTAGTGTTGGTTGCTCAATTGCTGATGTCGGGTTATTCAGCCATGATACTGTGTAATTTGTCAGCGGTTCTCATGAGTAAGTCAAATGGGCAGGCTGCAATCTTAGGTATTGGTTATAATGGTGCTTCGGCTTCACTAGGGGGGATAACGCCATTAGTTGTCAGTTACCTCAGTCATTACCATCTAGCTTACGTTGGTGCATTTATAGTTGTTTGTGGGCTATCTTATTTTATTTTTTATTCATTGTCTAAACCTGCTCATACTTAGCCTGCTTTTCATGAGTTCCCTCATTCTGTTATTTGAATGAGGGAATTTGTATTGCCTTTAATGGCAAGAAGGTAGCTAAAAAACCCAAGCTGTCCTTGCTCCTACCGTCGTACTTTTATGGTGTTCGGTGTGACTAAGGCACAGGGCATCGATACCTGCGCAGGCTTGTGAATACCATGCACCGCCGCGCATTAGAGCGCGTTCACCGTAGTTGCGTAGGTAAATTTGGTCATCTGTTTGCTTCGCTTTATAAGGCGCGAGGCCCAATACCTTCAGTAAGGTTGGGATTTGTTCTTGGCTTGCGCTATTAAGCAAACGAAAAGGGCTGTCGAGTAAACCCGCAGGGTAGCTGGAATCATTTGGTGCGCCATTAAAATTTAAGATATTCTGTGAAATGATTGGGGTTCCTGCATTACCATCAGTTTTAGCAATGGGAGAGTCATATTTGGCACTTGTGGAACGGTTTATCGGAATATACTCACCTGTAGCCATGTCGATAGCGTGCCAATTTGCGAATGAGTGCTCTAAGTTAATGGCGGCATCATTATTTGGGATCACTTGGATTTCTCCTGCGTGTAACCGTACGCCAGTTTGCCATTCCCAAAGGTTACCGACTAAATCGCTGATCCCTGTTAGTTGGTTATTGTGGTGCCAGTTTTCCCACTGTACATTGGTTCGGGTTGTTGGCGTTCCTTGTAAATCTCCCGTGGCAAGACCGTCTATTCGTGGGGTGGATTCATTATGGGAATAATAGTTACGACCATAATCTGTGTTACCTTGAACAATGGCATTTTGTTGATTAGTTAATGCTGAAATGGCGCACCATTCTGCGTTAGTACTGATATGACATCCTTTGCCGCTTTGCTTGGCCAAGACTTGAAACTGTAATAAATCAAGATTGCATGCAGGTATTTTATCTGGCTGGCTTACTAATTCGCCATCACGTAAGCTGGCGGCGTAGCAAGAATAGAAAAAGCCGTCGATAAGATGGTTATTGATAATAAACGCAGGGTGAGGGCCATTTCCTAGGTGTTTATCGACATCTTCTAAGTTAAAACGAGGAACGATAAAAACATAATTAGGTTGGCCCTTGGGGCTATAAATAATGGTGCGTTGGCCATTGCTTTGTCTTTCAACTTGTTGACGTAATGGGTCAGGGGAATAAATCATGGTTATATTAGCCTTTTTCATTAAAGTGAAACCCAATAGCCTTCTTCCCATTTGACGGGCAAGAATTGTTCGGTAAAAGATTTAAAAACCTTATCGGCATCAATGTCTGCAAATAGCGCTGGGTGAAGCCAATTGGCGAACTTTAAGACCGCGATAAAGCCAAAAGGGCTGTCATAAAAAGTGTGCCAAATGGCATGAACCTGTTGTTGTTTCACCGCACTTAATGTTTTAAACGCATTGCGTGTCATTAGTTGTTTTAATTTTTGTTTTGCAACAACTAAATCAGCACCAGGCCCTAAACCAACCCAATTGCCTTTGGGGTTATAGCCGCTCCAATCTGTTCCCGTCACAATTACCGTCTGTGCTTCAGTGTGGATAATGGTTTCCTGATTGAGAACGCCATAAGTCCCGTGAATATATTGTTTGGCAACATTTTCCCCACCTGCGAACGTAAGAAATTGGGCAAAATTTCCATTTCCATAAGCTAAACAGCATTCTTCAGTAAAACCTGCGGCTCGTTCCAGCAGGACTTTGGGCATTGTAGGTTTGGCGGCTTGTAAACGGCTTTCGATCATTTGCAGGTGTGTTTTAATGAATTGATTGATTTGTTTAGCCGTGTCCTGTTGTTGAAAAATGTCCGCCATAATCGCAATACTTTTGGGTGTGTTGCCAATAGGATCAATGCTCATATCAAGGGTTATCACGGGTATATTCGCGCGTTGTAATAGCGCCAGTAATCCGTTTGCTTGTAACCCTGAAAATGTCCCTGTTGTTGTAAAAATTATCTCTGGTTTTAGCGTTAAAATTATTTCTAAATTGGCTTGAGCCCCTCCAATAGGCGGGAGGTGGGGGAGCGTTTGGAGAGCAGGGAAAGCCTTGCAATATTGGTGATAACTACGCAAGTCAGCCGAACGGAAGTTACTTGGAACGGCTATTAATTTTTCAACAAAGTTGTTCTTATTCAGCGCAGCGTAAAGAAAAATCAGCGAAGGATCGGCTAAATAAATTCGTTCAGGCATTTTTGAAAAATAGACAGTGCGTCCGAGAATATCGGTGATGCGATGTTTTTTTTCTGCCGAGGAGGGGGATGGTACTAGGGTAAGTGCCATGGTTGCTAACCCCGCTTTGATGAATTCCCTTTTGGAGACGGTCATAAATGTTTAACCAGCCTGTTAAAAATAGTAATTGAGTGTGGCAAATAACGTTCTATTGGTGCCTATGCTGCAATAGGTAGAGCTAGTGCAGCTAGCGACATAGGATTTATTGGTGATGTTACTCACGGTAACCCCGAGTTCCATTCCTGTTAATTCAGGAACAAGCGCGTCCATTTGGTACCTAGCGCTAACATCCCCTAGCCACACCGCAGGGACTTTAAAAGTATTGGTATTGTCACCCCATGTTTCGCCTAAATAACGTACTCCCACTCCGACTAACGCACCTTCTATATAAGGGGAGTGAAAGCGGTAGTCTACCCATGCAGAGCCACTGTGTTTAGGGACTTGAACTGGGTGTTTGTTTAAGACTGAGAGATCTTGGCTTTTTGTGATTTTGTTATCGGTATAGGCGTAATTAAGCATCATATTTAACGAAGGCGTGATAGCAAACCGACTTTCAAAATCCATACCTCGGGAGCGAATTTTACCCGTTTGGTTATAGTAGTCTGGATTCAGAGGGTTATGGGTGGTGACATTTTTTTGTTCAAGCTCATAGGTGGCAAGACTTGCCATTAAATCACCAGATTGGTTTTGGTATTTTATCCCTAGTTCTGTCTGTTTTGATTCAGTTGGAATGAAGGATTTCCCCTCTGCGTCAGTACCTAAAACAGGGTCAAAGCTGTCAGATACGCTAATCCACGGCGAAAAACCACTTTCGAAAGCATATGTAAGTCCAACGCGTTGGCTCCATGCGGAGGTATCATTTTTTTGCGTGGTGTTTGCCAGATTATTCTCGGTATCAAGATACGACCAATCATAGCGACCGCTAAGGATCAGATCCCATTGTTGCCAACTGAGTTGATCTTGTAGATAAATACCATAACGATCAAAGCGTTGAGTCGTTGATGTGTGAGATACCGGATAAGGCTTGAATTCAGGGTGATGAGGTTTTATCCACGGATCAAAACTCACCGTTTGTGACCCCCACCAGTCTTTATCAAGCTTGCCAGTTTGGTAATCAAAACCCGAGAGCAGTTGATGGCGAATGGGGCCAGTATTGAGCTGATAAATGAGTTGGTTGTCAGCAACGAATGTTTTTGAACGGCTTGGCGAGTTTTGATAAACCGCCGTGAGTCGCCGATCACCCGCTAAAAAGCCCCGTGTGAAGTCGCGTTTAATGTGCGTATCGACATCGGAATAGCGCATATTCTGTTTAAAAGTGATGGACGGAGTGATTTGATAGTCGACCAGCGAAGTGACAGACCATTGAGTACGTTCAGATTTTTCATGACTAGGATCGCTGTAGTTTTGCGTAAAGTCCAGCTTTCCATTTGGGTTTGGCAATAAACCAATCGCTTGAGCGGGTAGTGTGTTGTAATGGCCAATGTGGGGATCACGTTGGTATTGGCTTAAGACTGTCCAACTGAGTTTTTCATTGGGCTGCCACGTGAGGGATGGCGCGAGCAAATAACGCGATTGCTTAGAAGAATTGATTTGCGAATCAGTTGATAAAGCGAGCCCATTCATTCTATAAAGTAATGTTTCGCTGTCATTTAATGCACCAGTTGTATCAAACTTCACAGCATTGTTATCAAAATTGCCTTTTTGGAACTGAATTTGATGGGATTCATTGGCGCTGGGACGACGTGATTGCATATTGATGACGCCACCGGCTCCTCCTTGGCCATACAGTGCAGATGAAGGACCATGGACAGCTTCAATACTATTTAGCGTCCATGAATCGATTTGTGGTCCCCAAATTCCGCTGTTACCAATAACACGTAACCCATCTAAATAATAGTCAGCATCGAACCCGCGAATTTTTGAAAAATCGATACCATTACCAAAAGCCCCAAATTTCTCACTAGTCACCCCTGCGCTATAACGTAGGGCTTGGCTGATAGATTCTGAAGGTAATGTGTCCATTTGTTCACGTTTGATAACAGAAACAAATTGCGGTGTTTCCAATAAGGATGCAGAACCTTTAGTCGCCGTGGATTGCGTTTTGTTAGCATATCCTCTGGGTTCCTCATCATTGTTTTCGTGGGAAGTGACGACCAACACATCCGTTTTAGCGGCTGCATTCAGGCTGTTTGAGTAAAGTAGCGTACAGACGAGCATGCTAATTGTTGATAGTGTACTGTTTTTGGGGACAAAGTTGTTCATACCATCCAAGCCAATAGAGTCAATGTGAAATTTTAATTGCGCTAGCATAGATCGTAAACTGACCGTCGGTCAATATGATTAATAATCATTTGCATTTAAATAAAAGGGAATATTGAACTTATAAAAAAGATAGAGTTATAACACTTTGATATATAATAATAAAAACAGATAGAGTCAGAAGGAGGAAATAATATTAGAAATGCAGCGAGATCAGTGGCTATCGCTGCATGGATGGCAAACTTATTTTAGCAACTGGCTAAAGCGCTGATAGAGAATTTCGCCTAAGTTGTATTGATTATACTCCGTGCTATTCGATAAATTATCAACTGCGGCATGCATTGAATGGTAGATCATCGTTGCTATCAGCTCTGGAGGTAAAGCTGGCCATTCTTGGTTTTTTTCGCCAAATGCTAAGATAGATTTGATTTGCTCGACAGCTCTGGTTTCATGGTCATTGCCACGTCCGTGGTACTCATCGTGAAATAGCATGTCGTGAATATGTTGTTTTTCGACATAGTATTTGACGCTATTTTCACACCACGATTTCAATTTATCACAAGCACTTGTTTGGTTATCTAAAGCTGTTTGAATATGGCCTAAATACCAGTCCATATAACGGGTACGCAGGGCTTCCATAATATCATTTTTAGACTGGAAATAATGATAAAAGGTTCCTTTTGCGACGTCAGCAGATAAAACAATTTCACTGACAGTAGTACTTACAAACCCTTTAGAAAGAAAGAGTTTTTCTGCTGCATTCATCAGGTCGTCAAGCCTTTCTTCTGCAGGTTTCGTTCTTGGCTTTTTTGGTTGTATTGTCATTGAAATGTCTCTTAACGTCATGTTCAAAAAGCAGATTTGGTAGAGTATCATAGCATTTAAATGAGATAGCCTAAAATTTAGCTCGTCAATAGTTTTTCTATCTTTTCAACTTGAGCTAAATCTTTACAACAAGCTAAATAAATAACAATCAATAAAACATACATCATCGCGCCAATCACCCACACCCAGCCATCCCAAATTGCTAGTGTTTGGCCAAAAATTAAGCTGAATAATAATGGACCAATGACCCCTGTGGCATTGGTTAAACTGACTAAAACCCCTTGTAGTTTACCTTGGTTAGCTTGATTGACTTGAGCAGACATCAGCCCTTGTAACGCAGGTAACGCGATACTGCCACCTGCGAGTAAGATCAAGGTTGGATAGATCATCCAACCGGCTGTCAGTAATGACAAAATAATGAATGCGCTTGCGTCTGCGATAAAACCAACAATGATCGTCACCTTCTCACTGAATTTTTTGGCAATAGTTCCAGCAACAAAGGCTTGGAAGAGGGCATGCATAACGCCTAAGCCAGCTAAAGATAGCCCAACTTGCATACTATCCCATTGGAAGCGGCTTTCGGTAAATAGCACCCAAGTAGTGGCGGGGATCTGCCCAATTAACTGCGCCATAAAAAAGACGAACAGCAGCAGGGTGACAGGTTTTATCACTTGTATGAAGGGAACCGGTACAGGGACATCTTCAGGCTGCTCATTTTGTGTGGCGTTTTTACGTTGATCTTTAAAAATAAACAAAATCACGACAAAAGAGCACGCATTTAAGATCGCCGCAATGACAAAAGGCAAGTGAGGAGATAGCTGCCCCGCAAAGCCCCCAATCGCAGGACCGGCGATTAAGCCCACACCAAATGCGGCACCTAAACGGCCGAACCATTTAGTCCGTTGATGAGGTTGGGTATTGTCAGCGATAACTGATGCGGCAACTGCGCCTGTTGCCCCCGTGATCCCTGAGATTAAACGACCTAAATACAGCATCCAAAGTGAGCTAGATAAAGCCAACAAAGTATAGTCCAACGCGGCTCCTGCAAGGGAAATCAACAAAATAGGTCTGCGGCCGAGTTTATCAGACCATTTGCCCAGTATTGGGGCAAAAAAGACCTGCATGATGGCGTACAAAGCCAGCAAGATACCGTAATGACTCGCCAAGTTTTCTAGCGCGACATACTCGCGAAGTAGGGCTGGCAAAACAGGCATGATCAAGCCGATCCCCATGGCATCAAGGGCGGTGATCGTTAGCGCAGTGATCGCAAATTTGTTCATGGTTTTTTCTCTATCATTGATAGAGTTGGAATATATCTCTATCAATGATAGAGTGTCAATAGAAAACTAGGGGAACAATATGGCGAGACTGGATAAAGAAACCATCATTACCGCTGCATTAGCGTTATTAAATGAAGTGGGCATGGAAGGGCTAACAACGCGAAAACTGGCTCAAAAGCTTGGTGTTGAGCAGCCAACGTTGTATTGGCATGTAAAAAATAAACGCGCGTTACTGGATGCGTTATCGGTTGAAATGCTAAACCAACATCATCAACATTCATTGCCCCAGTCAGGGGAAACATGGCAACAATTTTTGCGTAACAACGCGATTAGTTTTCGCGGTGCGTTATTAAGCTATCGAGATGGGGCAAAAGTGCATTTAGGAACACGCCCGAGTTTTGAGCAATATGCCACGGTAGAAACCCAATTACAGTTTATGGTAAATCAGGGTTTTTCGTTGAAAAGTGGGTTATATGCGATCAGTGCCGTTGGACACTTTACGCTAGGTTCGGTACTAGAGCAGCAAGAGCATCTAGCCGCTCAAAATGAGCGAGATGCCGCATTGGGTGATGAGATGCCGCCGTTACTTCAAGAAGCGATACAAATCATGGATCATAATGATAGTTTTGACGCCTTTTTATTTGGTTTAGAGGCATTAATTCAAGGTTTTGAACGGAAATTGTTGGACTGAAGGTGAGCTATTCTCTATGAGAAATGATTTTGTTAGATAAAAATACCCCATTGCCGGTGACAATGGGGTATTTAGATTTACTTTATTTTGCAATTACAGCGTGAAAACACCAATGATTGCAATAACACTAATGATGGCTGAACCGCCATAGAAAACCCATTTAGTCGCAGGGACGTGGATTTTAAAATCGTGCAATGTATGGTGAATACGGTGCATACCACACCATACTGGCAGAATAATCATCAGTAATAAGAAAACACGGCCGATAAAGCTTTGGCAAAATGCCATAATGCGTTCATAGCTAAGCATTTCTGGTGCAACACCAAGCGGAATTAAAATTCCTAATAAGATGATGATGGCAGGGCCAATAACGGCACTCCACATACCACCAGCGCCAAATAACCCCCAGAAAATCGGTTCATCGGAACGTTTAGGCGTTAGATTCATCAGATTCTCCTTAGATTAAAATAACAATGCGATAGCTAAGATTGCTGCGGTAACAACAATCGTGAGAGCCCAGAAGCCTTTAACGATAGGCTCTTCAGACATTTTCTTATCTTTGACAATAATACTGACGGCTTTTGGTGCAAGCTTGAACCACGTTGTGGTGTGTAATAGTGTTGCAGCCAACGTAATAATGTTAATGATAAAAATGATTGGATTACTTAAAAACCCAACAAAGCCCGCCCATGATTCTGGACCGCTTTTCAGCGCAAATACCCCATACAGGACTAAAATACTGAACCAAACCTGAAGGACAGAAGTACTTTCACGCATGATGTAAAAGCGGTAAAAACCCAGCTTTTGCCACCAATCGCCCTTCATTTCCCTAACATAGGGTTTACGTTTCGTAGTCATGACTTCAAATCTCCTTATCGTGGCTTCAGCATGGCGATAACAAAGTCTTGCGCGCTGGCAACTTTCCCTTGCTGAATTGCGCCAGCAGGGTCGACATGCTTAGGACAGACCTCAGAACAGTAGCCTACAAACGTACAGCTCCAGACACCATTGTCACCGTTTAATAAGGTCATGCGTTCTTTCGCACCATGGTCTCGGTTATCTAAATTGTAGCGCTCTGCCAATGTGATCGCGGCAGGACCGATGAACTCTGGGTTCAGTCCAAATTGTGGACAAGCTGCATAGCACAGACCACAGTTGATACAGCCTGAAAATTGATGGTATTTTGCCATCTGTGCAGGCGTTTGCTTATTCGGGCCCTCAGAAGGTTTACGGTCATTACCGATAATATACGGTTTGATCGCCTCTAAACGCTCAATAAAGTGAGTCATATCAACAACAAGGTCGCGTTCGATTGGGAAGTTACCTAGAGGCTCAACTTTCATGCCTTGTGGATAGTCACGCAGGAATGTTTTACAAGCCAGTTTAGGCACTTTATCAACCATCATGCCGCAAGAACCACAGATAGCCATACGACAAGACCAGCGATAAGACAGATCAGGAGCAAGGTTATCTTTGATATAGCCCAACGCATCTAACAAAGAAGTTTGTTCATCGTAAGGGACATCATACGCCACCAAATGGGGCTCACTATCCGTTTCCGGATTGTAACGCATGATCTCCATTTTTAGGTGTTTCATATCATCCATTAGCTTGCTCCTTCTTCGCCTTATCTTGAGCTTCAGCTTCGGCACCATAAACACGTTTAGCTGGCTGAGATTTTGTGATTTTTACATCACTGTATTCTAAACGAGGGGAGCCTTCTGGGTTATAGAATGCCAAAGTATGTTTAAGGAAATTCACATCATCACGCTCAGTACAGCCTTCGTCGAGACGTTGGTGTGCACCACGCGATTCTTTACGATTGATTGCGGAGTGAGCCATACATTCCGCCACATCAAGGCCAAAGCCTAATTCAATGGTGTACAGTAGGTCGGTGTTAAAGACGCTGCTATGGTCGGTTATTTCGACATGTTTAAAGCGTTCTTTCAGTTCAGCAATCTTATCAACGGTTTTTTGCATTAATTCAGGAGTACGGTAGATACCGCAGCCTTCTTCCATTGACATACCCATTTCGTCACGAATTTTCGACCAGCTCTCTTTTCCTTTTTGGTTCATGAGTTTTTGTAGGTCATTTTCGATATCTTTTGTGCGGGCTTCAATCGCACTGGCATTTGCTGGTGTTGCTTCTGCGGCATGACGTGCTGCTTCTTCACCGGCTAAACGACCGAATACCACCAGCTCCGCCAGTGAGTTAGAGCCTAAACGGTTTGCACCGTGTAAACCAACAGAGGAACATTCACCGACAGCAAATAGGCCTTTAATACGTGTTTCAGTACGCTGATCTGTTTCGATACCACCCATAGTGTAGTGAGCCGTTGGGCGAACAGGGATTGGATCTGTCACAGGGTCAACACCCACGTAAGCTTTGGCTAATTCACAAATGAACGGTAAACGCTCATGGAGTTTTTCTGCACCAAGGTGGCGAAGGTCTAAGTACACAACATCACCACGGTGAGTGCTGATAGTGCGGCCTGCACGCCATTCATGCCAGAAAGCTTGTGAAACTTTGTCACGAGGACCCAGTTCCATATATTTATTTTCGGGTTTACCTAGTGGCGTTTCAGGGCCCATTCCATAGTCTTGTAGGTAACGGTAGCCATCTTTATTGACTAAAATTCCCCCTTCACCACGACAACCTTCTGTCATTAAGATACCGGAACCGGGTAATCCTGTCGGGTGATACTGAACGAATTCCATATCCCGCAGTGGTACACCGTGACGGAAAGCCATTCCCATACCATCACCAGTGACAATACCGCCATTGGTGTTGTAACGATAGACACGGCCTGCACCACCTGTCGCCATGATAATAGCATTCGCACGAATTTGGACTTTTGTACCTTCCATCATATTAATGGCGACTAGACCACGAGCTTGGCCTTCATCAACAATAATATCGAGGACAAAGTGTTCATCAAAGCGTTGAATTTGTGGGTATTTTAATGATGTTTGGAAGAGTGTATGGAGCATGTGGAAGCCGGTTTTATCGGCAGCAAACCAAGTCCGCTCAATTTTCATCCCACCAAAGCGGCGAACGTTAACTGAACCATCTGGTTTACGGCTCCACGGGCAGCCCCATAATTCGAGTTGGGTCATTTCTGTAGGGCAATGTTCGACGAAATAATCGACAACATCTTGCTCACACAGCCAGTCCCCACCTGCGACAGTATCATTAAAGTGATAGTCATAGGAGTCATGAGCCTGGGTAACTGCAGCTGATCCCCCTTCTGCTGCCACGGTATGGCTACGCATTGGGTATACTTTTGAGATCAGAGCAATCTTGATATTGGGATTTGCTTCAGCGGCAGCAATCGCTGCACGTAAGCCTGCGCCCCCGGCCCCGATAATCGCTAAATCGGCATTGAAGGTTTGCACTGCGCTTCTCCATTGTTCAAGTGTAAATTGATAAATTCTTTTAAATACTTTTGATGACTAGCTATGTAATTTTCAGTTTAACTTAAGGTTGAACTGCAAAATATCTGTTTTTTTATAGTAAATAATATAATAGCTAATAATGACTTATCATGCTGTGAATTATAACGAATACTCCTCAAGATAAATTTGATATAGAGGGGGGTTTTGACCAAATTTAACAATAAAATGTGAGCTAGATCGTTTTTTCATGAATTGTTTCTACATTTATAAAATTTTTAGTTTGTTAATTGTGAATAAAAAGGAATTTCAAATAATTATCATTAAGCTCACATAAAAATTAAGTGTATAAAACCAAGTCAATTGCTCGGATTTTAACAATAGGGAGTGAAAAATACGGGGATTACTGCTGAAGATTTTAATTCATATTGAATATTAAATTGCGAGCCGCTTCACTATTTATTTTCAGGTTATTTTCAGGGGAAAATTAATTTCTTAATTTTAACTATTAAACAATTTGAGAAAGAGAATCATTTCGTTTTTTTATTAACAGTAATGTTACATAATATAAGAAATAATCATGTTTTAGGTGTGTTTCTCTTTTTTGTTTTCTTTCATCATTTAAGATGAACCTAGTTCTGCCAGTAAAGACTTTGCCTAATCGTGTAAAGCCGGAGATAATCAAGATATTTATACTCACACAATTGTGTCGAAAGTGACCTGCAAAAAATAACGACTTTTGATTAGATAAATCGGCTTTATTAGCGTAAATGGATTGTGTGTTGTAGGTGAGGTGGGTACACTGCACGACTAAGTTTATTTTGGAGTCATCTTAATGAGTGATATAGCGAATTGGCAGCCAACCGCCCCCATCGCTAACCTGTTACAGCGTGCGAAAATTATCGCGGAAATCAGACATTTTTTTACTGATCGCTGTGTACTTGAGGTCGAAACCCCCGCAATGAGTCAAGCAACGGTGACTGACATTCACCTTGTTCCATTTGAAACGCGTTTCGTGGGCCCTGGAGCCGCACAAGGCATCAATTTATATTTGATGACCAGCCCTGAATATCACATGAAACGTCTACTTGCTGCGGGTAGTGGTCCAATCTATCAATTAGGTCGCAGTTTTAGAAATGAAGAGGCGGGAAGGCATCACAACCCTGAATTTACCATGCTTGAATGGTACCGCCCGCATTTCGATATGTACCGCTTGATCAATGAAGTTGATGATTTATTGCAGCAAGTGCTGGAATGTGAAAGCGCTGAGCTTCTTTCTTACCAGCAAGCGTTTTTACGCTATTTAAACATTGATCCATTATCTGCTGAGAAAAGCGAGTTACGTGATGTTGCCGCGCGCTTAGATTTAAGCAATATTGCAGATCACGAAGAAGATAAAGACACTTTATTGCAGTTATTGTTTACCATGGGGGTTGAACCGCATATCGGTAAAGAAAAGCCCGCAGTTGTTTACCATTTTCCCGCTACTCAGGCATCGTTAGCGGTGATAAGCACCGAAGATCACCGTGTTGCTGAACGCTTTGAGGTGTATTTCAAAGGAATGGAGTTGGCGAACGGTTTTCATGAACTAACGGATGCGGATGAGCAGCGTCAACGTTTTGAACAAGATAATCGTAAACGTGCAGCAATGGGGTTACCTGTTCAACCTGTTGATGAGTATTTGTTGGCCGCGTTAGAACACGGCTTACCGGATTGTTCTGGCGTGGCTGTTGGAGTTGATAGGCTAATTATGTTGGCATTGAATGCTGATAAAATCAGTGATGTTATCGCTTTTCCTGTGACCATCGCGTAATTTATCAAACTGGTGTTTATATAATGCAGCCAAATGGCTGCATTATTGTTTTTGGCTCATAAAACGATCATTTCTGAGCCTGTTGCGCTAAGAACTTAACCCCTAAATCAGGGAAGTCTGTAAAGGCGCCATCGACATCGGCCTGATTGTATATGATGTCATAAAGCTGTTGCCCATCTTTGGCGTATTTAGGCAGCTTATCAACACGAATGGTGAATGGGTGAACCGCCATTTTATTTTCATGGGCTTCTTTGACCATGCCATTCACTTTGATATTGGTTGGGGTGGACTCTTCACTAATTAGCATATGATAATCAGGGCCAATACCATCGGCATAGGTGGCAATTTCTTTCATTGCGCCTGGTTTCATCATCCAATCGTAATTGTAGTTACCCCACGTACCATCGGGTTTTTGCTCTTGAGTTTCATTCCAGTCGGTATAGGCAATCAACTGGATTAATTTTAGGTTCATCCCCATTTCTGGCATCAATGTGTTTTTGATACGCTTTAGGTCATTTGGATCAAATGATTGTAAGTAAACATTCGAATCTTTATCGGTGTAACCGTAGGCTTTTAGTACCTCTAGGGTTTTCTTGGTAATATCTTTGCCTTCTTGTTGATGGAACCAAGGCGCTTTAATTTCTGGATAAATACCAATATTTTTGCCCGTCGATTTATTCAAGCCTTGAACAAATTCAATTTCCTCTTCGAAAGTGTGAATACGAAAATCAGATTTCCCCATAGGGAACCGGTTCGGATAGCTTTGGACTTTCTTACCATCAACAATGTCAAAACCTTCCGTGAATTTCAGGGATTTAATTTCTGGTAGTGTAAAGTCAATCGCGTAATAGCGACCATCTTTACGTGCACGATCGGGAAAACGCTCTGCAACGTCAGTCACACGGTCAAGATAATGATCATGTAGTACCACAAGCTCATTATCTTTAGTCATGACTAAATCTTGCTCTAGAAAATCAGCACCTTGCGCGTAAGCCATTGCTTTAGCAGGTAGAGTATGCTCTGGTAAGTATCCACTTGCACCACGATGTGCAATAACGATTTTACCAGAAGCTTGAGCTACGGCGGACACAGATATCGCTAAAACCATACTTGTCACCAATGTTTTTAATGGAAAGTTCATGATTATATCCCCTTGGCACTTTTTAGGTAAAAAAAAGGCTATATCTTTCTGATATAGCCTATGGTCAACGAGTTTACATAAACACGTTATTTATTGAGAGTTTGCTAATTCACGTTTATGTTTGCTTTCGCTCAGCATAACGATGAACAAAAGAACAACAGCGAGTGCAGAACCACCGATCATGACAGCAAAGCCACCATTCCAACCGAAATAGTCAACGGTATAACCGACGATAGCACTTGCCGCAACCGAACCGCCGAGGTAACCAAACAAGCCAGTAAAGCCTGCCGCAGTCCCTGCTGCTTTTTTCGGTGCCAATTCAAGGGCGTGTAAGCCAATCAACATAACCGGACCATAGATTAAGAAACCAATGATCAACATACAAGCCATGTCGATATTTGGGTTACCCGCAGGATTCATCCAGAAAATGATAGTCGCGATAGTGACTAGAGTCATGAAGAATACACCTGTCGCACCACGGTTACCGCGGAAGACTTTATCCGACATCCAACCACACAGCAATGTGCCTGGGATACCCGCGTATTCATATAAGAAGTAAGCCCATGAAGATTTATCCATTGCGAAGTGTTTTACTTCGCGCAGGTAAGTTGGTGACCAGTCAAGAACACCGTAACGCAGTAAGTATACAAATACGTTTGCAATCGCAATCATCCATAATAGTTTGTTCGGGAAAACATACTTCATGAAGATTTCTTTTGCTGTTAATTCTTGTTCATCAGACGCTTTATAGTCTGTTGGATAGTCATTCTTGTATTCTTCGATTGGTGGAAGACCACAAGATTGTGGTGTATCGCGCATTAATGCAAATGCAATCAGTGCAACAGCAATGGCAGCAAAAGCAGGCATATATAAAGCCGCTTTCCAGTCATTAAACCATGCCATACCTAGCATGAACAGCAATGGAGGAATACCACCACCGACGTTGTGCGCACAGTTCCAGACAGAAACGATACCACCACGCTCTTTTTGTGACCACCAGTGAACCATGGTGCGGCCACAAGGAGGCCAACCCATCCCTTGGAACCAACCACATAGGAACAACAGAACGAACATGACCATGATGCTTGATGTTGCCCACGGAACGAAACCCATGATGAGCATCACAAGAGCAGCAAGTATTAAACCAGCAGGTAAGAAATAACGTGGGTTTGCGCGGTCAGAGAATGACCCCATGATAAATTTAGAAAAACCGTAAGCAATTGATATTCCTGATAAGGCAAAGCCGAGGTCACCTTTTGAAAATCCTTGTTCAACAAGATACGGCATTGCTAATGCAAAGTTTTTTCGAACTAGATAATACGCTGCGTAGCCAAAGAAAATACCCAAGAAGATCTGCCAGCGAAGCTTACGATAGACTGGGTCTATCTTGTCAGCTGGCAGCCTCTGTATATGAGGTGCTGGTTTAAAAATACTTAACATATACGCCTCCGGTGGCATGTTAATTATTCACTCATACCTTCTCTTATTAAGAAAATGACTGAGTGTTTATTATTAATGGAGTAACAAAAACGAAAATAACCGAGTAATTCAAGAGCTTTTGTTTTCTTAATTGCTCTAAATTGTAGTCATTAAAAAACAATTTATCTGTAATCTAACGCACAATTATTAGCTTTGTTTATAAAGGTGCATAGTAAATGACATTTGTGAATGGAATGGAACTGTAATTGTTAATTTTTTTGTGATTTCCATCACGATTCCGTTCTTTATAACACTAAAAATTCACTGATTACTTTCGTTTTTGTTCCTTATCAAACATTGATCGCGTTTCTGGTCTATATTTAATAATAGATTATAAAAATAGAATCTATACTTATCGATTATAGAAATGTTTATTAATGTGAGGAATGCGACATGAATGGCTCATCTGTGACTGAAACGGATGTCATCATTATTGGTGGTGGCGCAACAGGTGCAGGAGTCGCTCGTGACTGCGCTCGCCGAGGTCTAAGAACGATTTTACTTGAACGACACGATATTGCGACTGGTGCAACAGGGCGTAACCATGGTTTATTGCATAGTGGAGCACGCTATGCGGTGACAGATAGCGAATCTGCCAAAGAATGTATTGAAGAGAACAAAATCCTTAAACGTATCGCTCATCACTGCATTGAGCGAACCGATGGTTTATTTATTACGTTGCCGGAGGATTGTTTAGATTATCAGCAAAAATTTATTGTGGCTTGCCAAGCCGCAGGGATTGATGCGACAGCGATTGATCCGAAAGAGGCTATTCGCCTTGAACCTTCTGTTAATCCACATCTCATCGGTGCCGTTCGTGTTCCTGATGGAACTGTTGACCCTTTTCGGTTAACTGCGGCGAATATGCTAGATGCCAGAGAACATGGTGCTAAAGTATTAACATATCATGAGGTTATAGGACTTATTCGTGATGGTGATACGGTTCGTGGCGTGACAGTTTACGATCATCAAGCGAAAAAACAGTATGATATTTATGCCGAAATTGTCGTAAATGCAGGCGGTATCTGGGGGCAAAAAATTGCAGAATATGGCGACTTAAAAATCAAAATGTTCCCAGCCAAAGGGGCGTTGTTAATTTTAGGCCATCGCTTGAACAACATGGTGATCAACCGTTGCCGTAAGCCTGCGGATGCCGATATTCTTGTACCAGGTGATACTATTTCCCTGATAGGTACTACGTCTACGCATATTGAATATGACCAAATTGATAATATGTATGTCACCCCCGAAGAAGTCGATATTTTAATCCGTGAGGGGTCGATGTTATCACCAGCACTTGCGTCAACGCGCATTTTGCGTGCGTATGCAGGGGTTCGACCATTAGTCGCGAGTGATGACGACCCATCAGGCCGAAATGTTAGTCGTGGAATTGTACTCCTTGATCATGCAAAACGTGATGGCTTAGAAGGGTTTATTACTATTACTGGCGGTAAACTAATGACATATCGCCTGATGGCGGAGTGGGCGACAGATAAAGTTTGTGAAAAATTGGGTCTCAGTGCGAAATGCACCACAGCAGAAGCCCCCTTACCGGGCTCGCAACACAGCGCAGAAGAAGCCTTGCGCAATGTCGTTTCTATCCCTGCTCCAATTCGGGGTTCTGCGGTTTATCGACATGGTGATAGAGCGTCTGCGATTTTAAGTACCGATAGATTAGATAAAAGCCTAGTTTGTGAATGTGAAGCCGTTACTGCGGGAGAAGTCCGTTACGCTGTGAATTCATTAACGGTGAATAACTTGCTTGATTTAAGACGTCGTACCCGTGTGGGGATGGGAACTTGCCAAGGTGAGCTATGTGCTTGTCGTGCTGCGGGTTTACTGAATCGCTTTAATGTCACAACCCCTTATGAAACAGAGCAACAGCTCAGCCATTTCCTTAATGAGCGCTGGAAAGGTGTTCGCCCAATAGCTTGGGGGGATGCATTGCGTGAGAGCGAGTTTACCAGTTGGGTATACCACGGTTTGTGTGGCATGAATGAAGCTACCCTTGGTAAGGGACCACAGAAGGAGGCGGACAATGAAATATGATGTTGTGGTAATGGGCGGTGGTCTAGCAGGGCTAATGAGTGGCATTCGGTTGACTCAATCTGGCCTATCTTGTGCAATTGTCAGTGCAGGGCAAAATGCATTGCATTTTTCATCAGGTTCCTTGGATTTGTTAACCCATTTGCCAGATGGTCAAGTGGTTGAAAAACCATTGGAAGTTATTGATTTACTAAAAGAACAAGCCCCCATACACCCGTATAGTATCATCGGGAAAACGCAAGTGGCTGAGCTTGCGCATATGGCGCAATCAATATTGCAGCAAGCGGGCGTTCATTTAAAAGGTTCATGTGAAGAAAATCATTATCGCATCACACCTCTAGGCCATAAGCGAATGACTTGGCTTAGTCCAGAGTCTGTTCCGACCGTTGGTTTACATCATAAAATGGATGTTAGTAATATTGCCGTGGTAGGGATTGAAGGATTCTTGGATTTTCAACCGCAAATGGTGGCAGATGAGTTGCAACGTGCAGGGGTGCAAGCCAAAGCACATTATGTGCATTTACCATTGTTAGACCGATTAAGGGAAAACCCGAGCGAGTTTAGAGCTGTTAACGTTGCTCGTTGGCTTGATAGACCAGAAAACATGGCTCAAATGGTCGCTGAGATATTACCTCTGGTCGCAGATGCAGAGGCGGTTTTCATGCCTGCTTGTATTGGACTCGATAGTGATGAACCCTTGCATGAATTACAAATGAACTTAGGTAAGCCATTATTTTTATTACCAACTCTTCCACCTTCTTTATTAGGAATTCGTTTACACGAAATGCTATTGCGTCAGTTTCGTCGTCAGGGTGGAATTGTTATGCCGGGTGATAAAGTTACAGCAGTAAATTGTGTTGATGACCATATTGAGTCCGTACAGACACGCAATCATGGTGATATCTTTTTAAAAGCAAAACACTTTATTTTGGCGACTGGTAGTTTTTTTAATAATGGCTTGGTCGCTGAGTTTGACCGCGTTTATGAGCCACTTATGCACTTAGATTTGTGTGATATTACAGAACGCGGAAAATGGACGAATAAAGAGTTCTTTGCTTCCCAGCCTTACATGGCTTTTGGGGTCAAAACAGATGAGACGTTGCGTGCTCAAAAAGATGGGAAATCCTTAAACAATCTCTATGTGGCAGGGGCGGTATTAGGTGGATTTGACCCATTGACCCAAGGCTGTGGTGCAGGTGTATCAATGATTAGCGCATTATATGCAGCAAATGAAATTATCAATGAAGTCAGTAAGAATAAGGCCATGCAGGCGGAGGTGGCACAATGAGTATTCAAGATGCAAGCTTTGAAAGCTGTATTAAATGCACTGTGTGTACCACTTATTGTCCAGTTGCAAAAGTGAACCCATTGTATCCGGGACCCAAACAAGCGGGTCCTGATGGCGAGCGTTTACGCTTAAAAGACCCTATGTTATATGATGAGGCACTTAAATATTGTACTAACTGTAAGCGTTGTGAGGTAGCTTGCCCATCTGATGTGAAAATCGGCGATATTATAGCTCGGGCTCGCAATACTTATAGTCAGCAAAAACCTAAAATCCGTGATGCAATATTAAGTCATACAGATTTAATGGGGTCGTTATCAACACCATTTGCTCCTGTGGTGAATACAATTACAGGGCTAAAACCGGTTCGTCAAATTCTTGATAAAGCATTAAAAATTGACCATCGTCGTGAATTACCAAAATATTCATTTGGTACTTTCCGTCGTTGGTACGCCAAGCAGGCCTCAGAGCAAGCCAAATACGAAGAACAAGTTGCGTTTTTCCATGGTTGCTATGTGAATTACAATCATCCTCAGCTCGGGAAAGATTTAATCAAAGTTTTCAATGGGATGAATATTGGGGTTCAATTACTTAAACGCGAAAAATGCTGTGGTGTTGCGTTAATTGCCAATGGGTTTATGAAGCAAGCGAAGCGCCAAGCGAATGTCAACTTGGAATCGCTGCAAGAAACCATCCTAGAAAAACATGTGCCAGTCGTCGCAACGTCATCAACCTGTACGTTTACGATCCGTGATGAATATACTCATGTTTTAGATGTCGACACTTCAGCGATGCGTGACAACATTGAGCTGGCAACACGTTATATCTACCGCCTACTCGAAGAAGGGCGTGAATTGAAGCTTAAACACACTCCATTAAAAGTGGCTTACCACACGCCTTGTCATATGGAAAAAATGGGCTGGACTTCCTACACGTTAGAACTAATCAAACGAGTGCCAGGCGTTGAGTTGATCGTGTTGGATTCTCAATGCTGTGGTATCGCTGGAACCTACGGTTTCAAGAAAGAAAACTATGAAGTTTCTCAAGGTATTGGGGCGGGTTTATTCCGCCAAATCGAAGAAAGTGGTGCTGATATGGTCATCACTGACTGTGAAACTTGTAAGTGGCAAATTGAGATGTCGACAAGTAAAAAGTGCGAGCATCCGATATCACTATTAGCGAGAGCGTTATGATGCGCCATTAATGGAATTGTACGACAGGTATTTCTTATTTTAATTCAGCTTAGCCTGCTGACAAAGGCCTCCGTAAAAAGAGGACTTTGTCACAGTCTGAGGGTAGTTACCCCTTTCTATTACTATTCTAGTGTTGGTTTGCAAATCTCTTTTTATCTGCATTATCAAAGAAGTATTTCAAAATGAAATTCAGCAAAACACCATACGCAGGTAAGAAAAATAGCATGCAAATAAGTAACTTGAAAACATAGTCAACTAACGCGATTTCAACCCAGTTTGCGGCCATAAATGGATCGCTACTACGGAAAAATGCGATAAAGAAGAACGCGATAGTATCAATTAAGTTACCAAAGAACATAGCGCAGGCAGGTGCCACATACCAGCGTGCATTTTGGCGTAACTTATTGAATACACTCACATCTAATATTTGCCCAAGTACGTAAGCCATAAAGCTTGCGGCAGCGATGCGCGCAACAAATAAATTGAACTCAGATAAAGCAGTAAAATCTTGCCATTCACCTTGGAAAAATAATGCTGAAATAACATATGAAATCAGTAATGCGGGCAGCATCACCGCAGTAATAATTCGGCGCGCAAGAGGTGCACCATAAATTCGTACGGTTAAGTCAGTGGCGAGGAAAATAAATGGAAAAGTAAACGCGCCCCAAGTGGTGTGAAAACCAAAAATGTTAATTGGCAACTGCACTAGGTAGTTACTAGAGGTAATAATTAAAATATGAAACAACGATAGCCAAATTAACGCAGTGGCTTTTTGCTGCGGAGTAAAATCAAACATATTGTACCTTTTTAGTCACAATGGGGTGAGGGAACCCATGAAATACGCCCTAGAAATTGGGAACTGCGCATGATACGCCTGTTGCGCAACAAAAGCAAAACAGTTCATTCATTGCGTGTTATTTTATTATATAATCGACGGATTGATTACTTTTAGATAGAAGCGTTTTTATGTCTGATTTATTTGCGAATGCGACCAAAACTCTCGATACATTAGGTTTACGTTGTCCTGAGCCTGTAATGTTGGTGCGTAAAACAGTACGTGGCATGGCTGAGGGTGACACCTTATTAATTATTGCAGATGACCCTGCAACGACACGTGATATCCCAGGTTTTTGTCGCTTTATGGAACATGAGCTGCTTGTAGTTGAAGCCGATTCTGCCCCTTATCGCTATTTGTTGCGTAAAAAATCGAGCTAGTTGTAATGAACCAAATTTATTAGTGACAATCCCTACCAAGAGGTAGGGGTTATTGCAGGCTTAATACTTCTTGGTAACTTAGCCCTGTAAGCTGACAAATAAGTTCAATACTTGTACCGAGTTGCAAACCTTTAAGCGCAATTTCATATTGTTTTTTATTTGCACCAATATCAATACCTCTATTTACGCCAATATCGATACCTTCTTGTATTCCTTGGTTTTTTAATCGTTGTGCAATGTTCATAATCGCCTCTTGGTTATTCTCTATTTGATCTATAAGTTGATTAACAACTGTTTTAAAATGAGGTGAATCCATCGTAAGAAATAAGTAATTGAATATCGTGATAATATCATCATTATTATGATAATTATTATTCACAGCTTGAGCTAATAGTGTAGTCACTTTCTCAACATTTTCTCGTAAATCTTTATGCTTCATTGCTAATTCCATTACGGCAACCTTACGGTGGTTTACCAGCTCATTGTCATCAATGACGGTAATATCTACGATGGGAAATGGCTGGTTATATAAGTTGCTTGCTATATCAGGCCAAGGAAAGCAATGAGTCCATGGGTGTGAATATGGGTAAGGCGTGACTTTTCCGTGATAGAACAAAATAGGGACGACCAAGGGTAAATTACGATGCCCTTGCTGTAAGTGCTGATTCATTGCTGAAAATGCATAGTACATCATTCTCCACCCCATGAATTTATCGGGTGTTGATTGGTGCTCAACTAACATATAAAGATACCCTTCACCTTGCTGTGTCTCTACGCTGTACAAAACATCAGATAGACGAGAGCGAAGCTGCTTATCAATAAAAGAGGAATTGGTTATCGCCAACGTATCAAAATTACATAATTGCTTAATATGTATAGGTAGGTGAATATCAAAAAAATCACGAGCATTCTCAATTTTAGACATAAAGCCTTTAAATGCTGAGTCATGAGGTGTTGAGCTGTGACTTTTTACCATCTTAGACCCCTTCCAATATCCGATTTGCATCACCCTTTTTCAAGAGATACTTTAACGAAATTTGGGGGGGAATGAAGATGAAGTTAGTCCTAATCTTCTAGTTAATATGACAATTAACATGTTGTAATAATGGAGTTATGTCTCCTTCTAAAAAATAAAAAGCGCCCAAAGAGCGCTTTGATGAGTTGATGAAACACTATTTTTTCACTTGAGGTAATTTTACTCGAAGTAACCGTACAGCATTAGCAGTGACCAGTGCGGTTGCACCTGAGTCTGCGAGTACAGCAACCCAAAGACCAGTGATCCCGAGTAAACTGGTAACTAAAAATACACCTTTTAGGCCAAGTGCTATGGTGATATTTTCACGAATAATTTTCCGTGTAGCACGTGATAGCGCGATTATCTCAGGTAAACCGGTTAAACGGTTATGGGTTAATGCAGCATCCGCTGTTTCTAACGCAACGTCAGTTCCACTGCCCATTGCAACACCAATGCTTGAGGCTTTCATTGCGGGGGCATCATTGATACCATCACCGACCATCATCGTACTGTGGTTGCGGTTAAGTTCCATTACCGCAGTGACTTTATCTTCAGGCAATAAGCTTGCACGGAATTCCATTCCTAATTGACCTGCAATGGCACCAGCTGCACGTGGGTTGTCACCGGTTAGCATCACCGCATTTACGTTGAGTGTTTTAAGGATACTCATTGCGTCCACTGCGTCATCGCGCAGCGTATCTTGCAGCGCAGTTAAGCCGATGACACGGTTGTCTTCTAGCGTGACAACCACTGTTTTTCCTTCCGCTTCTAAGGTTTCAACTTTGGCTTGCCACTCACTAGTTAACGGTGTATCGAGACGATTTGGCGCGCTAACAAGGATATGTTTGTTACGAAGACGTCCTTCAACCCCCTTTCCTGCTAGTGCTTTACGCTCTTGCGCTTCAGTGACAGTTAGAGAAAATTCTTCTGCTTTATTGACCACCGCTTTGGCCAGTGGGTGGTGGGAGCCAACCTCAACAGATGCTGTGATTTGCAATAATTCACTTTCCGATAAACCCTCAACAGGTACTAAGTTAGTGACATGGGGTTTCCCTTCTGTCAGTGTGCCTGTTTTATCTAAAGCAATGGTCGTAATAGTTCCCAGTTGCTCCAGTGCAGCTCCTCCTTTAATTAAGGCACCACGGCGTGTGGCAGTTGCTAATGCAGAGGTAATGGCAGCCGGGGTTGAAATCACTAGCGCACAAGGGCAGCCAATTAATAACAGCGTTAACCCGCGATAAATCCAAGTTTCCCACGGAGCACTGAAAAAAATAGGTGGAATAATAATCACTAATGCAGAAATTAGCATAATGATTGGTGTATACACACGGCTAAAGCGGTCAATAAAACGTTCTATTGGCGCACGACGTTCTTCTGCTTCTTCTATCAGCTGTAAAATTCGGTCGATAGCATTTTGGCCTTGCTCTGAAACCACTTTCATTTGTACGGCTTTATCGACTGATAAACAACCCGCCGCCACTTTTTCGCCTGCGTTGCGTTCTACCGGAACAGACTCCCCCGTTAATGCACTTTCATCAAAGCTTGCAAACCCTGAAACTAGCTCAGCATCTGTAGGTAAACGCCCACCCGGTGCGATTTCAATAATATCCCCAGGACGTAATTGCGCAACAGGTATAGTCGTTTTTTCCCCATCTTTAATTAAAACCGCATCTTCTGGAACCAATGCCATTAAGGCACTGACGCCTCGTCGGGCTCGTCCTGCGGAGTAGGACTCTAGCATTTCACCTAACATGAAAAGCAAAATAACCATTGCCGCTTCTTCAGTGGCTTGGATACATATCGCACCAACGGCGGCAACCGTCATTAATGTTTCGATGGCAAATGGTGAGCCTGTGCGAATTAAACGCAACGATTTACGGGCAATAGGGTATAACCCAAATAGCGTAGTTAAAATGAAAGCAATATTACCCCATTGTGGATTGATAAACTCAATCCCCAAACTGATAGCGACTAAAATGGCTAGAATAATGACGGGTTTAGCTTCACTTAATAAGTTTTGTGCTGGAGCAACAGAAGCCGCGCTGTTACTGCCGACATCATGTAATTCATAGCCAGCCGCTTCTACAGTAGCACGTACCGCTGCACTAATATCTGTATTGGCATCAACCACTAACTTTTCTGTGGCAAACAAAACTTTTGCTTGTTTAACTTCACTAATTTGGGCTACTGCCGTTTCTATTTTATTGGCGCAACTTGGACAATCCATGCCACGGATGATCCAACTAAAGCGTTGGTCAGCGGTTTGAGTTGGCTCAACTTCATTGCTGATGTTTGCTGTTAATCCACAGCTACTGCCGTGCTGGTGTTCGTGACCTGAATGGTCATGGTCATTAGCGGCGTGAGCGTGAGTTGAATGGTATTCTTCACCGTGCCGATGAGAGCCCTCATCATCATCGGGGTGTTTCTTCATACTGCTATGTTCATGAGTATGTGAGCCATCACTAACTTTTTTGCTATTGTCTGCCACAGTAGATGAACAGCAACTGTTGTTAGAACAGCAGCTGCTGGTGTGGTTATGTGTTTCTTTATGGGAATGTGAGTGCATAAGCGCCCCCTTATCAAACAATATGTTCTATCATTGCGGATAAGTCTACACTTTGGAGTCTACTCCAGAGTCAAATGAAAATAGGACGCCCAATTGATAAAATTCTCAAATAGCACTTTTTATCAATTGGCTTGACATGACTAAAAGGCGTGGTTACAAGTAAACCGCACGAACAATGAAAAATTGCCCAAGGAAGTACAGTGCCGCAACGATAGCTTTTGACGCTTTAAATGGAATGCGGAAGCGAGCAATTAGCCAAACACAGTTAGATAAAAACAGTAGCGATGCCCCAATCATAATGGAGAAGTTATATTCACGGCCTAAGCCAAAATATTGATCGCCAGCAACCCATGCCATGATCATACACATGATTAATGAGGCAAAAACCACGGCCTGTAGGTTTTCGAGTTTCCCCCAAATAACCACAAGGGTCACCGCTGCAATAATGAGGGGAACGGCTAACCAAGGTAAAAAGAGGCCGAAGTTTAATTGCATGCCAAAGCTGATGGTATAAATCAAATAGCTAAGAAACATCAATACGACAGAAGTTAGTAAGTGCTCACTTGAAAGCATGCGTGATAGATCAGCGATAAGAGAAACGAGTAACCCAGCTAAAATGAGATAGTTTTGCAGATTGAGGTCGTCAGAGCTCCATCCCCAGAATAACAATAACAGGAGTGTAATTGGGCGAAATAGCCAACGTTGCCACACAGGACCTCGATAGGCTGCATCGACATATAACCAACCAGAAAAGAGTACTGCGAGGAACGGCCAACTAATCATATACACATCCTTATAAATTCAATGAATGACACGACAGTGATCCGACAACTTAGAAACGTGTCCTGTTTAGTTAAATAAGATAAACTATCATGACTGACTTTTTAAGCAAAAAGCACACATTATGAATAAACCAATATTATTGATTATAGTTTTAGTGATTATTGCGGTTCTCGCCACTAAACGCTTTTTTGACCAACGCAAGCAAAATGAAATTAATGATAACGCTTTGCCTGTGAGTTATTTGGTCAAAGTGGATAATAAAAAAGATTATCCTTATCCTAACATGCGTTCACGTGAACGAGACGTCGTGTCTCCTGAAACCTTCCGCTATGAAATTTATTTCAAAACACGCTCAAGTGGAGAAATTATCAAAACGATTGTGACAGAAGAACAATACCAAGGTATTGAGTTAGGCCGCGAAGGAAAACTTACGATGCAAGGGACTCGGTTTATTCGTTTTGAGCCTGCACCATAATTTCTATTGGTCTGATTGCTGTTTCTTCGCTTTTTCTATCGCCGCTTTGGTTTTTTTCTGCATAGCTAGCATTTCAAATACTCCAAAAAAGAAAATACGTAATTGTACTAATTTAGAGATTGTTTCCCCTTTAGGAAGCGTTGCTTTTAGGAAAATAGTTTGCAGTGCATGCATAAAGATCATGAATACCATTGCTACATCCATAAAGTATTTCAATGGCTTAGGGAATGGATGAATAAGATTAAATAGCATAAATCCCCATACACAGATCATAAGCAGGCGGCCTACATTAATTAACATATTTTATTTTCCTAGGGTAAATTGCGAATAAACAAACGATAAGCGACTTGGCCTGCGATTTTTTCACGATGAAGTTGCCAATTAGCAGGAATGTCAGTAAGTGGTGACTCCGCTTCTGACTCAACATATATCCAACTTTCGTTTGCTAGCCATTGGTTTTTCTCTAATAATTCGATCGTTTCATGGAGTAGCCCTTTACGAAATGGAGGGTCAATGAAAACGACATCGAAAGGTTGTCCTGCTTGGCCTAAAACAGCGAGGCTGTTGTGATGAATAATGACCGCGTTATCTGCCTGTAGGCGAGTTTTATTTTCAGTTAACAATTGCGCATTTTGTTTATCAAGTTCAATAAATGTCACATTTTCTGCAAAGCGTGATAATGCCTCAAAACCTAAAGCACCACTTCCTGCAAAACAATCTAAGCAGCGAGCATCACGAATAATTGGCATTAACCAGTTAAATAAAGTTTCTTTAATTCTATCTGTAGTGGGACGTAAGCCCTCACTATCACGAACAGGCAGTTTTCTGCCTCGCCATTTCCCACCAATAATGCGAATTTGCCCTAAAGGGGCGGACTGTGGTCTTTTTGCCATAATGTTTATTGTTACTATTACTTAGTTGGTTTATCTACTGTTACTATTGTATACCTGTCGCGCGATAAGTTGCAGTGTTGTTATTCTTTATTCACTGCATTTCAAGTTTAGTACGCTATTTTTACTGCGTTAATACAAAAATTCAGATTAAATTGTCAGGATTTTTCTTTCAGATATGTGTTGCTGAGCGATGAAATGGTAGACTGCATATAATTTTATTGCGATTTGATTATCGAGCGCCATATTTTTACCGCGAGGAGTGTAGTGGCAAATGGCTAAAGACAAGAAAAAAGGCTTTTTTTCATGGTTGGGGTTTGGGCGAAAAAATGAAGAAGAGACCCAACAAGATACCCAACATGTAGATACAGTAAATGAAGTAGAAAATCAACAATCAGCCAAAGACGCAGCGATCGATGCCGCAGTAGCAGAAGCGGAACGTCAACATCAAGCAGAGCAAGCGGCAATTAAAGCGGCTGAAGATGAGGCTCAACGTCAGTATGAAGCACAGCAAGCGGCAATCGAAGCCGCTACTGAGCAAGCTGAACGTGAACGTCAAGAGCAAGTTGCTGCCATTCAAGCAGCGCAAGAGCAAGCTGAACGTGAACGTCTGGCTGCGGAAGAAGCTAAGGTAGCGGAAGAAAAAGCGCAGCGCGAACGTATAGAAGCGCAAGCAATGCAAGCCGCGGAAGAGGAAAGAGAACGTCAGCGGCAGGCCGAATTAGCGGCTATTCAAGCGGCAGAAGAAGAGGAAGAACGTAAGCGTCAAGCCGAGTTAGCCGCTGTCAAACACGCCGAAGAACAAGCCGAACAGGAACGCCAAGCGGTAGAAGCAGCCCGTTTAGCACAAGAACAAGCCGAACGTGAACGCCAAGCGGCAGAAGCAGCCCGTTTAGCGCAGGAACAAGCCGAACAGGAACGCCAAGCGGCAGAAGCAGCCCGTTTAGCACAAGAACAAGCCGAACGTGAACGCCAAGCGGCAGAAGCAGCCCGTTTAGCGCAGGAACAAGCCGAACAGGAACGCCAAGCGGCAGAAGCAGCCCGTTTAGCGCAGGAACAAGCCGAACAGGAACGCCAAGCGGCAGAAGCAGCCCGTTTAGCGCAGGAACAAGCCGAACGTGAACGCCAAGCGGCAGAAGCAGCCCGTTTAGCGCAGGAACAAGCCGAACAGGAACGCCAAGCCGCGGAAGCAGCTCGCTTAGCGGAAGAACAAGCTGAACGTGAACGCCAAGCCGCGGAAGCAGCTCGCTTAGCGGAAGAACAAGCTGAACGTGAACGCCAAGCAGCCGAAGCGGCACGTTTAGCAGAAGAGCAGGCCGCCGAAGAAGCGAGGATTGCAGAGGAAGAAGCTGAAGCTGAGCGCTTACGTTTAGAAGAAGAAAAAAATAATCAATCAACGGAGCAAGAAAAACCCAAAAAAGAGGGTTTCTTTGCTAGGCTAAAGAAAGGGTTATTAAAAACACGTCAAAACTTGGGATCAGGGTTTCTTGGTTTATTCTCAGGTAAGAAAATTGACGATGACTTATTCGACGAACTTGAAGAACAGTTATTGATTGCAGACGTGGGCGTTGATACCACGCGTAAAATTATCGATAACCTCACCGCACACGCAAGCCGTAAAGAATTGAAAGACGCAGAAGCGTTATATGGCAAACTGCGTGAGGAAATGTCTGATATTTTAGCGAAAGTGGATAAACCACTCGTGATCGAAGATAAAAAACCCTATGTTATTCTTATGGTTGGTGTTAATGGAGTGGGTAAAACCACCACAATAGGTAAATTAGCCCGTCAATACCAATCAGAAGGAAAAAGTGTCATGTTAGCGGCAGGGGATACTTTCCGTGCAGCCGCAGTTGAGCAGCTCCAAGTGTGGGGAGAACGTAATAAAATCCCTGTGGTCGCTCAACATACTGGCGCTGATCCTGCATCCGTTATTTTCGATGCTATTCAATCTGCACAAGCGAAAGGGGTTGATATCTTAATCGCGGATACAGCGGGTCGTTTACAGAATAAATCACACTTGATGGAAGAGTTGAAAAAAATTGTTCGTGTGATGAAAAAACTGGATGAAAACGCACCACATGAAATCATGTTAACCCTAGATGCAAGTACTGGACAAAATGCAGTTAGTCAGGCAAAACTTTTTGATGATGCAGTGGGCCTGACAGGGATAACATTGACGAAGCTCGATGGTACAGCAAAAGGTGGAGTCATTTTCTCTATCGCAGACCAATTTGGTATTCCAATTCGTTACATTGGTATTGGTGAAGGTATTGAAGATTTACGTCCATTTAAAGCAGATGACTTTATCGAGGCCCTATTTGCCCGAGAGGAATAATTTTCGATGATTCGCTTTGAACACGTTAGTAAAGCTTATCGCGGTGGCCGCCAAGCACTTCAAGGGGTTGATTTCCACCTTCAACCGGGAGAAATGGCATTTTTGACAGGTCACTCAGGCGCCGGTAAAAGTACGTTACTCAAGCTCATTTGTGGCATTGAACGCCCAAGTGCGGGTCATATTTTGTTTAATGGGCATGATATTAGTCGTTTGAAAAATCGGGAGATCCCGTTCTTGCGTAGGCAGATCGGTATGATTTTTCAGGATCACCACCTGTTATTTGACAGAACCGTCTATGATAATGTGGCGATGCCATTAATTATTTCTGGCGCTAGCATGGAAGATATTCGTCGGCGGGTTTCTGCTGCTTTGGATAAAGTCGGGCTATTAGATAAAGCCAAAAACTTTCCAATCCAATTGTCTGGTGGTGAACAGCAACGCGTGGGGATCGCTCGTGCGGTGGTGAACAAACCGACGATGCTATTAGCGGATGAACCAACAGGTAACCTTGATGGTGAACTTTCAGAAGGTATTATGCGCTTATTTGAAGAGTTTAACCGTGTTGGTGTCACTGTTTTAATGGCAACTCATGATATTGCATTGGTTGAACGTCGTAATTATCGTGTTCTTACATTGAGTGAAGGCCGTATGCTTGGAGGTCAACATGGCTAAAAACGTCCGTAAAGGTAAGCCGGAACGTACCATGCAATCGAAAAGCAAAGCTTTAAAAGGTGGGTGGCGTGAACAATGGCGCTATTCATGGCTGAATGCACTGGCTGATATGCTAAGGCAGCCTTTGGCTACTTTTTTGACCGTGATGGTGATTGCAATTTCACTGACCTTACCAAGCCTTTGCTATATAGTGTGGAAAAATGTTTCACAAGCGGCATCACAATGGTATCCCACTCCGCAGCTAACCGTTTATCTAGACAAATCTCTTGATGAACAAGGTGGGCAAAATGTGGTGACTCAACTACAAGCTCTTGAAGGTGTTGATCACGTCAATTACCTTTCACGGGATCAAGCAATGAGTGAATTTCGTAGTTGGTCTGGCTTTAGTACTGCACTTGATATGCTAGAAGAAAATCCACTACCAGCAGTGGCTATCATTACGCCAAAAATCGACTTTGAAAGCTCCGATGTGTTAGCAACATTAAGGGATCGCGTAAGCCAAGTGAATGGCATTGAAGAAGTGCGCATGGATGACAGTTGGTTTTCTCGCTTGGCGGCACTGACGAGTTTGGTGGGAAAAGTGGCCTCCGTCATTGGGATCTTAATGATTGTCTCGTTATTCCTTGTGATTGGTAATAGCGTGAGGCTAAATATTTTTGCTCGCCGTGATACTATTAACGTAATGAAGCTCATTGGGGCAACTGATGGTTTTATCATGAGACCATTTTTAAATGGGGGTCTGGTATTAGGTGCTCTAGGGGCAATTATCTCGCTGATCATGACTTTCTTATTGGTTTGGCAATTAGCGGGGGGAGTTGCACAAGTCGCCAGTGTGTTCGGAACTCAATTCCATATAGAGGGATTGTTGTGGGAAGAATCATTATTGATCTTATTATTATCAGCAATGGTTGGTTGGATCGCAGCTTGGCTGGCGACTCTTCAACATTTACGTCACTTTACACCTGAGTAACGGCTTGTTTTCTCATTCTTTTATCAAGGGTAGCTCATTGTTAATGTTGGTTACCCATTGATTTTATATGCTCTTTACTGAAAAAATGAACTTCGTCTGAATTGTTTGGTCTGATATTGACCTGCCGTTAACAATTCTTGTATATAATTTATTTAACGCAGCTAAACTGGTAAACTATTTGCCTGTTTGCTTCATGATGAGCCCAAACGGGTATTCACATCAAATTAATCTCTTTTCTATTATTTTATAGAGGATCTGAATGACCAAAGACATGCAATCATTAGCTCTTGTTCCACAGGGAAGTATTGAAGCCTATGTTAGGGCGGCTAATTCTTACCCAATGCTTACCGCTGAGGAAGAAAAGGAACTTGCTGAACGGCTGCATTACCATGGTGATCTGGATGCTGCAAAGCAACTGATCTTATCGCATTTGCGCTTTGTTATTCATGTTGCTCGTAGTTATGCAGGGTATGGTTTACCGCAGGCTGATTTAATTCAGGAAGGAAATATTGGCCTGATGAAAGCGGTGCGTCGTTTCAACCCTGAAGTTGGTGTACGCCTAGTTTCCTTTGCGGTTCATTGGATCAAAGCTGAAATTCATGAATATGTTTTACGCAACTGGCGTATTGTCAAAGTCGCGACTACAAAGTCGCAGCGTAAGCTTTTCTTTAATTTAAGAAAAAATAAAAAGCGTCTTGGCTGGTTTAACCAAGACGAAGTGGATATGGTTGCCCAAGAGCTTGGGGTAAGCACTAAAGATGTGCGCGAAATGGAATCCCGTATGGCTGCGCAAGACATGGCATTTGACATGTCAGACGATGATGATAGCAGTGACTTTGGCGGTCCTATTGCACCTGTTCTGTATTTACAAGATAAGTCGTCAGACTTTGCAGGTTCAATTGAAGATGATAATTGGGAAAGCCATGCGACTGACCGCTTAGCTGATGCATTGGCCTCTTTAGATGAGCGTAGCCAAGACATTATCCGTGCTCGCTGGTTGGATGATGACAACAAAACTACATTGCAAGAATTGGCTGATAAATATGGTGTATCCGCTGAACGTGTACGTCAGCTTGAAAAGAACGCCATGAAGAAATTACGCCTTGCAATGGAAGAAGACGAAGACGACGAAATGTAATTTGTTACGAATTCGCTCGTCTCCTTTTTCACTAAAATTATCTGCATTTATTACCTGTTAATGGTGTGTAAATGCAGATAATCATTTCTGTTTTTATATCCTTAATTATTCAATTAATCACTGTACAACTCTAATGGTAAGCCATCGGGGTCCGTGAAAAATGTAAAACGCTTTTGGGTATAAGGGTCGACGCGTATAGCCTCGCAAGCCACACCTTGTTCAGTTAAATAGGCGACCCACTTATCTAAATCATCAACACTAAAGGCTAAATGGCGCAACCCTGTGGCTTCAGGGTAACTCAGCCTTGCCGGTGGGTTAACAAAACTAAATAATTCAATTTGATAGTATTCACCGAAGGCTAAATCAGCTTTCCATGAATCATTTGCTGGACGGTAATGTTCTTCAAGCAAATTTAAGCCCAAAATACGGCAATAAAAATCCTTACTAACCTCAAAATTGGATGCAATTATTGCAACATGATGAATTCTATTTAATTTCATTCCATTTTTCCCATATATCAGGCTGTGTAGAGCTGTTGAAACCTTGAGCTGCCAAAAATAGCTTCACAGCTTCTTTTTCTTGCTGGACGACGCCACTCATGTCGAATTTCCATTGCGTGATATCAGGTATACCTTGGCAAATTTTTTCTAATAGATATGATCCGACACCACGGCGGCGTGTGACTTCCCGAATACAAAAATCATGTACGGTAGCGGATGAGGAATTAATAGTGATTTTCGCTGCTCCCAGCAGCCTTTCATTAAAACGCGCCGCATAAAACTGTTGCCCAGTTGCAAGCTGTTTTTCGAGCTGTACTTGGCTCAGGTCAGGCCAGATTTTGTACAAGTCCACATATTGCTGCTCAGTAGGAATGACCAAAGGGATAATTGTGAGTCTCATAATATTTTGTCTGTTTCCCTGTAAGTGTTGCAGTCACTGATCCTACCAGAGTGATCGGTAACTGATTTTTTGATTTTAGAGAGAAAAATTTCGTGATACTGGATTTTCCGAGTTTCACTCGGATTAATTTAAATTTAACTAGAATATAACACTAGTATTTATAAGAAACCTACTTAAACCTATTAGTTTTTTATTCTGTATATAACTTAATAACCTACCATATCCATTTGCTATTTAGCATAATTATCTTGTTTAATATCATGAAATATATAGCCTTATTCGCTATATTTTGAAATATCAGGCATTGTACCTGTCAACCATAATAATCTACTACAAATCAAACACAAACACTCAGAACCATGAAGACGGGGACGATAAAATGAAGAATATGAATAAAGCATTGTTAGCGGGCTGTATCGCAATGGCATTCAGCTCAGCCGGATGGGCGAAGGAAATCAAAATTGCAGTTGTTGGCGCAATGTCAGGGCCTGTTGCTCAATATGGTGATATGGAATTTACAGGGGCTCGCCAAGCGATTGCCGACATTAATGCTAAGGGGGGTATTAATGGTAATACACTAGTTGCAGTGGAATATGATGATGCGTGTGACCCAAAACAAGCAGTTGCTGTCGCAAATAAAGTGATCAATGACGGTATTCGTCACGTTATTGGCCATTTATGTTCTTCTTCAAC
This sequence comes from Providencia sp. Me31A, assembly GCF_050487165.1. Taxonomy (NCBI): domain Bacteria; kingdom Pseudomonadati; phylum Pseudomonadota; class Gammaproteobacteria; order Enterobacterales; family Morganellaceae; genus Providencia; species Providencia sp. Me31A. The sequence goes on along the minus strand of NZ_JBKQGZ010000001.1, from coordinate 190,175 downwards.
ACAACCTGCATCCGATATTTATGAAGATGAAGGCGTTATCATGATTACCCCAGCGGCAACGAATGCTGATTTAACCACTCGTGGCTACCAGATGGTTCTGCGTACGACAGGTTTAGATTCAGACCAAGGTCCAACAGCAGCGAGATATATTATGGAACATATAAAGCCATCTCGTATTGCCGTTGTTCATGATAAACAACAGTATGGTGAAGGGTTAGCACGTTCTGTACGTGAAAACTTAAATAAAGCAGGCGTAAAAGAGGTGATGTTTGAAGGTGTGACCGCAGGGGATAAAGATTTCTCTGCATTAGTCGCTAAGCTGAAAAAAGAGAACGTCGATTTTGTTTATTTCGGTGGTTACTACCCAGAAATGGGGCAAATTTTGCGTCAAGCGAAGCAAGCTGGCTTAAATATCCGTTTTATGGGGCCAGAAGGTGTCGGTAATTCATCATTATCCAATATTGCGGGTGATGCATCAGAAGGGATGTTAGTCACATTACCAAAACGTTATGACCAAGTTCCAGCAAACCAACCGATTGTTGATGCCATTAAAGGGAAAAAAGAAGACCCAACGGGTCCATTTGTGTGGACAACATACGCAGCTATCCAAGGTTTAACAACTGCCATGGAGCGCACGGGAAGTATTGAACCTGAAGACTTAGTTAAAGATCTGAAAGCAAACCCAGTTGAAACCGTGATGGGGACTCTGAGCTGGCAGCCAAATGGAGACTTAAAAGGTTTCGAGTTTGGCGTGTTTGAATGGCACAAAGATGGGACTTCCACCTCTGTAAAATAGCGGTCAGTCGTGTTCCAAAATAGTGAACAATAACCGGAAGTGAGTCATTTGCTTCCGGCTTCTGCTCTCTATTCAGGACAAGTAGTTCGAAAGGAAAGTCTTATGTCAGATCAAATTCTTTATTTTATTCAGCAATTCCTTAATGGGTTAACCCTTGGCAGTACCTACGCGCTCATCGCTATCGGTTATACAATGGTGTATGGCATCATTGGTATGATTAACTTTGCCCACGGTGAAGTTTACATGATAGGCAGCTACGTCTCTTTTATTGTGATAGCAGGTTTGATGATGCTAGGGATCGACGTTGGTTGGATCTTGGTTGCTGCTGCGTTTGTTGCGGCAATTGTCGTTTCCAGTGCTTATGGGTGGAGTATTGAACGCGTTGCTTATCGGCCCGTACGCCATTCTAAACGTTTGATTGCGTTGATCTCTGCGATCGGAATGTCTATTTTCCTACAAAACTATGTCAGTTTGTCTCAAGGGTCGCGTGACTTGGCATTACCTAGCTTAATTACAGGCCAATGGGTGTTAGGCGAAAGTGATGGCTTTGAAGCGACTGTGACAAAAATGCAGCTAACTATCTGGGTCGTGACACTTCTTGCAATGTTGGCATTAACGGTATTTATTCGTTATTCCAGAATGGGACGGGCTTGCCGTGCGTGCGCAGAAGATCTCAAAATGGCCAGCTTGCTCGGCATCAACACTGACCGCGTAATTTCATTAACCTTCGTAATTGGCGCGGCAATGGCGGCAGTCGCTGGTGTATTGTTAGGACAATTCTACGGTGTTATTAACCCTTATATTGGTTTTATGGCCGGTATGAAGGCCTTTACTGCTGCGGTATTAGGCGGGATTGGCAGTATACCTGGCGCTATGCTCGGCGGTTTAATTCTTGGTGTGGCTGAAGCGATGACTTCCGCCTATTTAAGTACAGAATACAAAGATGTTGTGTCATTTGGTTTATTAATCGGAGTGTTGTTGATCATGCCTACCGGTATTCTGGGACGCCCGGAGGTCGAAAAAGTATGAGAAAAGAAAACTGGATTAATGCCATTGTGGCTTCAGGCACCTTTTTTGTACTTGCCTTATTTATGATGGGGTTACAACTGGCACTTGATGGCACCAAATTAATTGTCACTATGGGGGATTCTGTCCGTTGGAACTGGATCATTGCAGGGGTAGTGGTGATCTTTGTTTATCAATTGATCCGCCCAGCGTTGAGCAAAGTATGGCAGGGCGTACCTAAAAAATCATGGTCTATTCCTGACTTTGATGGCTCTACCCCAAAACAAAAAATTCTTGCCGTTCTTATTATTATTGCTGCAATTATTTGGCCGTTTATTGTTTCACGTGGAAGTGTGGATATCGCAACCTTAACGTTAATTTATGTGATGTTAGGATTAGGTCTAAATGTGGTCGTTGGGTTATCTGGCTTACTGGTTTTAGGCTACGCAGGTTTCTATGCCATAGGGGCTTATACTTTTGGCTTATTAAATCATTATTATGGTTTTGGTTTTTGGGAAAGTTTACCGATCGCAGGGTTAACCGCAGCATTCGCCGGTTTTTTATTGGGGTTCCCCGTACTTCGTTTAAGAGGGGATTATTTGGCGATCGTTACACTCGGTTTTGGGGAAATCGTTCGTATTTTATTACTCAATAATACAGAAATCACCGGTGGCCCGAATGGCATTAGCCAATTACCGAAACCAACATTGTTTGGATTGGATTTTAACCGTACGGCAAAAGATGGTTGGGATACGTTCCATAACTTCTTTGGGTTAGATTACAGCCCAGGAGATCGGATCATTTTCTTGTATTTTGTTGCGTTATTGCTGGTGGTTTTAACCTTATTTGTTATTAATCGATTGTTACGTATGCCTCTGGGTCGTGCATGGGAAGCATTGCGTGAAGATGAAATTGCTTGCCGCTCATTAGGGTTGAGTCCAACTCGAATTAAATTAACAGCGTTTACCATCAGCGCCGCTTTTGCGGGGTTTGCCGGCACCTTGTTTGCAGCACGGCAAGGGTTTATTAGCCCTGAGTCATTCACCTTTGTGGAATCAGCCTTTGTGTTAGCGATTGTGGTGCTGGGGGGAATGGGGTCTCAGACTTCAGTGATTTTAGCCGCGATTATTTTAGTTGTATCAAGGGAAATGATGCGTGACCTTAATCAATACAGCATGCTGTTGCTCGGGGCATTGATGGTATTGATGATGATTTGGCGACCACAGGGCTTATTACCGATGAAACGTCGGCAAATGCAGGTGAAAAAAGTCCCTGAAGGGGAGGGCGTATGAGTCAATTAACCACGCCTTTATTACAAGTTAGCGGCTTAACTATGCGATTTGGTGGCCTGCTTGCGGTGAACAATGTTGAACTGACCATTAACCAAGGGGAAATTGTTTCTCTGATTGGGCCTAATGGTGCAGGGAAAACAACTATTTTCAACTGCTTAACAGGATTTTATAAACCAACGAGTGGCACTATCTTGTATCGAGATAAGCACCTTGAAGGGCTTAATGGGCAGGCGATTGCTCGTTTAGGCGTGATTCGCACCTTCCAGCACGTGCGCTTGTTCAAAGAAATGACGGTGATTGAGAATTTACTCGTTGCGCAGCACCAACATTTAAAAAGTGGCATTTTTTCTGGCTTATTAAAAACGCCCGCTTTTCGCCGTGCAGAGTCTGAAGCGGTTGATAATGCGGTAAAATGGCTAGAGCGTGTTGATTTACTTGATTTTGCCAATCGGCAGGCAGGGAATTTAGCGTATGGGCAGCAACGACGTTTGGAAATCGCGCGCTGCATGGTCACTCGCCCTGAAATTCTCATGTTGGATGAACCCGCAGCTGGACTTAACCCCAAAGAAACCAATGATTTGGATGATTTAATCGCAGAACTGCGCAACCATCATAATGTCTCTATTTTATTGATTGAACATGATATGAAATTGGTTATGGGAATTTCAGATCGTATTTATGTGGTGAATCAGGGAACACCACTCGCCAATGGTACGCCAAATGAAATCCGGCAACACCCTGATGTTATCAAAGCCTACTTGGGGGAAGCTTACTGATGTTAGAGTTTAAAAAAGTTTCTGCTCATTATGGAAAAATTCAGGCTTTGCATGAGATCAGCCTGAATATTCAAAAAGGTGAAATTGTTACGCTAATTGGGGCGAATGGGGCAGGGAAAACGACACTGCTAAGCACTTTGTGTGGTGACCCTCGCGCTTCTGAAGGCCAAGTTATCTATCGTGGTGTTGATATTACTCAGTTGCCGACGTCGAAAATTATGCGTGAAGATATTGCCTTAGTACCTGAAGGCCGTCGTGTTTTTTCACGAATGACGGTGGAAGAAAACCTTGCGATGGGGGGATTTTTCGCTAATCGGCAGCAGTATCAAGAGCGTATTGAGCGGGTCTATAAACTGTTTCCACGGCTTTATGAACGTCGAAGTCAACGTTCAGGAACTATGTCTGGTGGTGAGCAACAGATGTTGGCCATTGGGCGAGCCTTAATGAGCCAACCGGAGTTATTGTTGCTGGATGAGCCGTCATTAGGACTAGCTCCAATCATCATTATGCAAATTTTTGATACTATTCAACAGTTGCGGGAAGAAGGAATGACGATTTTCCTCGTTGAGCAAAACGCTAATCAAGCGTTAAAACTCGCTGACCGTGGGTATGTGTTGGAAAATGGCCATATTGTGTTGGAAGATAGCGGAAAAGCTTTATTAGCTAATGAGGCTGTACGCAGTGCTTACCTCGGCGGCTAAAATTTTCGTCATCCTTCGTGCTGTGGCGGTGTTGGCTTCACTCGGCTACTTGGGTCACATACTGATGTATGCTCCCCAAGATATCCTCATTTTGCCGCCTAGCCACAACGCGAATGATTTAGAAAATTGCAGTATGTGGGAAACTGGCTAAGCTATTCAATTATGGTCAGTGTCGGTGTTAGCTTCACTCGGCGACTTGGGTCACATACTGATGTATGCTCCCCAAGATATCCTCATTTTGCCGCCTAGCCACAAGGCGAATGATTTAGAAAATTAAATTTTAGTCATACTACGTGTTTAATTATTCGGGTTATCTGTTGATGCAGGTAGCCCGTTTTTATTTTGGGTATATATCATTTTATGATGTGTGGTATGAATTTGTTCGTTATACCTTGTTGCAAGGTTCTGTGAAGCGACTCGCAATTTCGCTATTTGCTTGTTTCTACTTCTAAATTTAAATGTATATACAACTTTTTCTCTAGAAACAGAGAGCTACTTGTTGTTGTATAACTTTACTCCTTCCTCTATCTCCACACTTTGTATAAAAATTCAAATTTAAATGTATATACTTTGTGAATTAAATGTATATATATTTAAGCAATAGATAAATGCTCTCAATGAATAGATAGTCTCGAGCAAGTTGATAATAAATTAATTTATTGATTTTTAATTAATTAATTATTTTGAAAACAAAGGGCACTGCCACTAACAAGGTACCTCGATGATTATCATAAATAATGATTGTTAATTTAATGTTATTTTGAAAATGGATGATAGGGGATACAACCATGTTAAATCGTACAGACTCAACTCGTGTGATCCGCGCACCGCGTGGCAGTGATAAAACCTGTAAAAGCTGGCTGACAGAAGCAGCATACCGCATGATCCAAAACAACTTAGACCCTGAAGTCGCCGAGCATCCACAAAGTTTAGTGGTTTATGGCGGCATAGGTCGTGCAGCACGGGATTGGGAATGCTATGACAAAATTTTAGATGTACTAAAAACATTGGAGGATGATCAAACGTTGTTAGTGCAGTCTGGTAAACCTGTTGGTGTATTTCCTACACACCCAGACGCTCCACGCGTATTGATTGCAAACTCAAATATAGTGCCACATTGGGCGAATTGGGATCACTTCAATGAATTAGATCGAAAAGGTTTAATGATGTATGGGCAGATGACTGCGGGCTCATGGATCTACATTGGTTCTCAAGGGATCGTTCAAGGAACCTATGAAACGTTTGTTTCATTAGCTAAACAGCATTTTAATGGTAATGCGGCAGGGCGCTGGATCTTAACGGGCGGCTTAGGTGGGATGGGCGGTGCACAGCCATTAGCCGCGACAATGGCCGGTTTTAGCATGATTGCTGTGGAATGTGACGAAAGCCGTATCGACTTTCGTTTAAGAACCCGCTATGTCGATAAAAAAGCCACTTCTCTTGATGAAGCCCTGCAATACATTGAAGAAGCCAAAGCAAATGGTCAGCCTGTTTCTGTTGGGTTATTAGGTAACGCTGCGGATGTTTATAGTGAATTAGTGAAGCGCAATATTACCCCTGATTCAGTCACCGACCAAACTAGCGCACATGACCCCGTTCACGGTTATTTACCACAAGGTTGGACGCTCAGCCAGTGGCGTGAAAAACAACAAACAGCACCTGCCGAAGTCACTAAAGCGGTGAAAAAAAGCATGGCAGTTCAAGTTGATGCCATGTTAACGATGCAAAAAAGAGGCTCAGCGGCTTTTGACTATGGCAACAATATTCGTCAAATGGCAAAAGATGAAGGCATTAGTAATGCCTTTGATTTCCCAGGTTTTGTTCCTGCTTATATCCGTCCCTTGTTTTGTGAAGGTATCGGCCCATTCCGTTGGGTCGCGTTGTCGGGTGATCCAGAAGATATCTATAAAACAGACCAAAAAGTGAAAGAATTATTACCTGATGACAAGCACTTACACAATTGGTTAGACATGGCGCGTGAGCGTATTGCTTTCCAAGGTTTGCCTGCACGTATCTGTTGGGTAGGTTTAAAAGACCGAGAGAAATTAGGCCGTGCTTTTAATGAAATGGTGAAAAGTGGTGAATTAAAAGGCCCAATCGTGATTGGTCGTGACCATTTAGACTCCGGTTCGGTTGCGAGTCCACATCGTGAAACGGAATCCATGAAAGATGGTTCGGATGCTGTTTCTGACTGGCCATTACTTAATGCACTGTTGAATACGGCAGGCGGGGCAACATGGGTCAGCTTACATCATGGAGGTGGTGTAGGCATGGGCTTTTCTCAGCATTCAGGGGTTGTCATTGTGTGTGATGGTACGGATGCTGCTGATAAACGGTTGTCGCGTGTTCTGCACAATGATCCTGCTACAGGGGTTATGCGCCATGCAGATGCGGGTTATGACATCGCAATTCATTGCGCAAAGCAGCAAGGTTTGAACTTGCCAATGGTGAAGTAATGTCATTTGCCGACTGTTTCATCGGTCGGCAACTTTCTAGAATAGAAGGAATTCAGTATGAATACTGCGCTAACTCAGAAAAGACAAGGGCCACTGGCGGGGATCAAAGTGATCGATTTAAGCCGCGTATTAGCGGGCCCTTATTGTACGGGAATGATGGCCGATCTTGGTGCGGAAGTGCTCAAAATTGAAGTGCCGAGTCATGGTGACGATAGCCGTCATCTAGGGCCTTTCATTGATGGCGAAAGTGTTTATTACGGTTTGATCAACCGAGGTAAACGCAGTATTGAGCTTGATCTTAAAGCCGATGAAGATCGGGCTATTTTATGCCAATTAGTTAAAGAAAGTGATGTGGTCGTTGAAAATTTCCGTCCGGGTGTGACCAAACGACTCGGCATCGACTTTGATAGCTTAAAGCAACACAACCCCAAATTAATCTACGCCAGTATTTCAGGCTTTGGGCAGAACAGTCCGCTGGCGGGCTACCCTGCGTATGACATTGTGGCACAAGCCATGTCAGGCTTGATGAGTGTGACAGGGTTCCCTGAAACAGGGCCAACTCGCAGTGGTGAATCCATCGGTGATGTCTGTGCAGGCATGTTTGCGTCTTGGGCTATCAGTAGCGCATTATTTGCGAGGGAACGTCATGGCGAAGCCGCACAGTATATTGATGTTGCAATGGTTGATGTCTTGCTGAGCATGCAAGTTACAGGGCTTTCAAACCTGTTTGCCCATGACAAAGCGCCCAGCTTAGTGGGAAATCGCCATCCTGTTTCGACTCCATTTGATACTTACCGCGCAAAAGATGGCTTAGTGGTGATTGCTATCGCGAGCGAAAAACTGTTCCAACGTTTTTGTGAGTGCATGGGAAAAAACGCGTTATGTCAGGACTCTCGCTATGCAGATGACCCTAGCAGAACGCGCCATCAAGCTGAATTACGTATCGAAATTGAAAGTTGGACTAGCCAAAGAACGGTTGATGAAGTGTGTGACTTATTACTCAATGCTGGGGTACCCGCTTCGCCAATTCATAATTTATACCAAGCGACTCAAAGTGAGCATGCTCAAGTACGGCAAGTGCTGACGTATTTAAATGACGGTGGCACACCGTTAATTTCTCAGCCCGTCTTCTTCAATGGTCAGAAACCTCATTCAACACGGCGAGCACCGGTATTAGGTGAGGCTAATGCCGTGTATAAATCAATGAAAACAAAAAATAAAAATGCGGAGGTTATGCAATGAGTTTTGTTATTAATGAAACGGAACAAGCGATTGTTGACGCCGTCGAAAAGGTCTGTCAGGACATTTTACAGGCGAATGCACAACGCTATGACGAAACAGAAACTTTCTGCGCCGAAAGCTTACAAGCACTAGGGGAAATGGGCTGCTGGGGGATTAACTTGCCTGAACAATATGGCGGCTTTGGTATTGGCAGTATTGCCATGAGCCGAATTGTTGAAGCTGTCGCTGCGGCTTGTGCCTCTACTTCATCGGCGTTGACAGCACATTTTCTAGCCACAGACTCTATTTTGATTGGTGGAACGGAAGAACAAAAAGCCTACTGGTTGCCTAAAGCAGCGGCCGGTGAGCTTTTAGGGGCTTTCGGCTTAACGGAACCTGCCGCAGGCTCAAACCCTGCGGATATGCGCACTGTGGCAGTGCGTGAAAATGGAGGCTGGCGTATTCGTGGCAATAAGCACTATATCACTAACGCTAAAGAAGCGGATTTTATTGTGCTATATGCCAAAACGGATGTTGAAGCGGGGGCTCGTGGGATCAGTGCATTTATGATCCCTAAAGGAACCGAAGGCGTCGCTTTTTCACAGCCAGAGAAAACGATGGGGTTACGCGGCAGTACGATTTATGAATTAGCGCTAAATTGTTGGTTACCGGAGTCAGCTCTATTAGGTGAAGAAAATAAAGGGTTTCATACCGCGATGGAAGTCTTAGACAAAGGCCGAGTTGAGGTTGCAGCGACTTCCTTGGGGATTGCTCGCGCTGCAATGGAAAGTGCTTTAGGTTGGGTAAAAGAACGCCAAATTGGTAAAAAGCCACTCGCTGCATACCAAGGGACACAATGGCGCATCGCAGATATGCACACTCAACTTGAAGCCGCCCGTATGTTGACATGGCAAGCCGCAGAACTGCGTGATTCAGGAGAGCGTTTTAGTTTGCAATCAGCAACGGCGAAATTATTTGCGGCTGAGTGTGCTGGGTTTGTCACTGATGCGGCATTACAACTGCATGGCGGCTATGGTTATATTCGTGATTTACCTCTAGAGCGTTATGTTCGAGATGCGCGAATTTTGCGTATTTTTGAAGGAACGTCGGAAATCCAAAAAATCATTATTTCGCGTGCGGTGTTAGACGCAGTCTGATTTATTTTAATAGAACTTCAAATGGGTGGTCGGGACAGGCGAACACCCGTTTATTAAGTAATATGGAAAGCACTACCTGATAACAGGATCATGGAATAAAAAACACAACAATAATCAGGTTTAAGAATGTATTTCAATTAGCTATTACGGGTGAATAATAGATAAAACATCACCCACGTAATGTTTAATAACTGTATCTTACGACTGTAGTTATTACCTACCCATTACGATTAATTGGTTCATTCTTTAAGCCAGCCTTGCTTAAAGAGGAGTTACCATGACAGTTTCAAACGACATCGCAACAGGACAACAAAAACGTCAGGAAAATGTACCATTAATCGAAGCACGTTCCATCGATTATATTCCAGAATCTGAACGCCACGGCACCTTATCGAGCCAATTCACTTTATGGTTCGGTTCAAACTTACAAATTACCGCCATTGTCACCGGTGCACTTGCTGTCGTACTGGGTGGGGATGTATTTTGGTCATTAATTGGCTTATTTATTGGTCAATTACTTGGTGGGGCGGTCATGGCATTGCACGCAGTGCAAGGGCCTAAATTAGGGTTACCACAGATGATTTCTAGCCGTGTACAGTTTGGCGTATACGGTGCAGTTATTCCTATCTTATTGGTTTGTATGATGTATGTAGGTTTCTCAGCCAGTGGTACGGTATTAGCGGGGCAGGCGGTAGGTCAATTACTGCATGTGACTGACTGGGTTGGCATCTTAATTTTTGGTGCGGTGATTATCGGTATCACCATTTGTGGATATCGGATTATCCATATTTTAGGAAAAGTCGCGAGCGTGGTGGGGGTTATCACGTTCTTTTATTTATTTTTCCGACTGTTTTATATGAATGATGTTTCTGTATTACTGGAAAATCGCCACTTCGATTGGACTCATTTTCTATTAGCAATGTCATTATCGGCTTCTTGGCAAATCGCATTTGGGCCTTACGTTGCTGACTATTCACGTTATTTACCGACTAAGACTCCAACAATTAAAGCCTTTATGGCAGTAGGTGCTGGTACTGTGATTGGCACTCAAGCCTCAATGATTTTAGGGGTTTTTGCCGCAGCGCTTGCAGGTAACCAGTTTGCGGGTAACGAAGTGTCTTATATTGTGGGCTTAGGCAGCACAGGTTTAATAGCTGCACTGTTATACATCAGTATTTTCTATGGAAAAGTAACAATAACGGCACTGAATGCTTACGGTAGTTTCATGTCTATGGCTGCAATCTGGTGTGGTTTCCGTGGGAAAAGTCAAATTTCTCGAGGTCAAAGGCTATTTTTCATTATTCTGATGGTGAGTTTTTCAACCATACTCGGGTTAGCAGGGCAACATTCGTTCTTAAAATTATTTTCTGCCTTCTTATTGTTTTTACTCGCCTTCTTTACCCCTTGGAGTGCAATTAATCTAGTTGATTATTATTGGGTGACCAAAGGCCGCTACGATGTCCCTGAACTGGCTAATCCAAACGGACGTTATGGTCGTTGGAATAAAGTGGGGATGACCACTTACATCATTGGGGTATTAATTCAATTACCGTTTATTTCAACGGGTTTCTATACCGGGCCTTTAGTTGAAAAGCTAGGTGGGGTTGATATCTCATGGATTGTGGGCTTAGTCGCAACCAGTATTATTTATTATGTTTCAATAAAACAATGGCCGATGTCAGTGGCGGACCGGTTGATATTGCCGACAAACAAATAACCTTTCTACTGAAAAATATAGCATTAGCGAATAGATAAAAAGTAAAAAACGAGATTACCAATAGCAGTGAAATATTCACTGCTATGGCTTCTCTCAACTTAAAAACTGATTTTATAACCCATCATTTAACGACATGGCTATATAAGCCAACAGCGAAAGAATTGGGATAGGAGTTGCTATGAAAATTTTAGTCGCAGTGAAGCGAGTGATAGATCATAACGTCAAAGTTAGAGTAAAAGCCGATGGCTCAGGGATTGACTTGGCGAATGTCAAAATGGCCATTAATCCCTTTGATGAGATTGCGGTGGAAGAAGCCGTACGTTTAAAAGAAGCAGGGAAAGCAACTGAAGTTATTGCGGTTTCTGTGGGGGATATTAGCTACCAAGAAACACTACGCAGTGCGATGGCGATTGGAGCAGATCGTGCCATTCTTGTTCAGCGACCGGCGGAATTAACACTCGAACCTTTAGACATCGCGCGTTTGTTACAGCAAGTGGTTGAGCGTGAACAACCTTCCCTCATTTTATTGGGGAAACAAGCGATTGATGATGACTGTAATCAAACAGGGCAAATGCTATCGGCGTTGTTAGATTACCCTCAAGCGACATTTGCTTCACAGATTTTGGTGCAAGGGCAGTCACTGCAAGTGACTCGGGAAATTGATGGGGGGCTTGAAACCCTTGAAATGCCGTTGCCAGCGGTGGTGACAACGGATTTGAGGTTAAATGAACCACGCTATGCAACCTTGCCTAATATCATGAAAGCAAAGAAAAAACCTTTAGACATTATCGATATTACAGAGATGAACTTCTCCCCACTAGACCAAGTTAAAACGATTAATGTCAGTGAACCTAAAAAACGTATGGGGCAATGCACCTTGTTGAGCAGCGCCGCTGCATTAGTGAGTGAACTGCAAGCAAAAGAAATACTGTAACAGAGGGAAAACCTATGAGCCAAACATCAGTGTTAGTGATTGTCGAACATGACGAAAAAACCATAAAATCATCTACTTATCATAGCATTACGGCTGCTCATGAAATTCTCGTTGCAGGAGGGGAGCTGCACTTGTTGGTGGCAGGCGGCAATACTGCTAACGTTACTCAACTAGCCGCAAGCTTAAAGGGAGTGGATAAAGTCCTCGAAATACAATCGGAAGCTCTTGAAGGGCAATTAGCGGAGCCTATGGCTAAATCGATAGTTGAAGCAGCTAAAAATTATTCACATTTACTGTTTCCTGCAACAACTTTTGGGAAAAATATCGCTCCGCGAGTGGCTGCGATATTGGGTGTTTCTCAGCTATCTGATATTACTCAAGTCATTGATGAAAAAACGTTTGTCAGACCTATCTATGCCGGAAATGCCTTGGCGACAGTACAAAATAATGGTCAGCAAGTGGTGATCACTGTCCGTAGTTCTGCATTTTCAGGGGGATATGAAACACAAAACAGTGCTGAAATTGATAAATTGGCGGTAGTGGATTTACCTCAGCCTACAAAGTTAATAAAACAATCTTTGACGCCGCTTAGCCGTGCAGAATTGAGCTCTGCCAAAGTGGTTATCTCTGGTGGACGAGGGTTAAGTTCTGGGGAAAACTTTGCGTTATTAGAAACTATTGCAGACAAGCTAGGCGCTGCTGTTGGAGCCTCCCGTGCCGCAGTAGATGCCGGCTATGTGCCTAATGATTACCAAGTTGGGCAAACAGGGAAAATTGTTGCGCCTGATTTGTATATTGCGGTGGGAATTTCAGGTGCAATTCAACATGTTGCAGGTATGAAAGAAAGTAAAGTGATCGTCGCCATTAACAGCGATCCTGAAGCGCCAATTTTCCAAGTGGCGGATTATGGCATTGTTGGCGACCTGTTTGAGATCTTACCTGAATTTGATAAAGCATTGGCGTAATGGAGGGGCTCATGGCTATCGACAATATTGAGAAAATAAATGAGGCTCCCGAGCGGGAATCGATGGAGTTCGATGTCCTGATTGTCGGTGGCGGGCCTGCTGGATTATCTGCTGCAATACGCTTAAAACAGCTTGCAGCAGAAAAAGGCGCTGAGTTATCTGTCTGCTTAATTGATAAAGGGGCAGAAATAGGGGCTCATATTTTATCAGGCGCGGTGATAGACCCTCGAGCGCTTGATGAATTATTGCCGGATTGGCAACAAAAGATTTCATCACCATTAACGTCCGTCAATCGTGACCAATTTTTATGGCTGAAGGAAAATAAAGCCAGCCGCTTGCCTTTAGCGTTATTACCCGCTTGTTTGAAAAACAAAGGTAATCTTATTGGTAGTTTAGGACAAATTTGTGCGGCTTTGGCTACCGAGGCTGAAGCGTTAGGTGTCGATGTGTTTGCGGGGTTTGCTGCCACGCAGTTGCTATTTGATGAGGCGGGAAAAGTGATTGGGGTAACCACAGGAGACATGGGATTAGATAGAGCAGGTAACCCCACAGCCATGTACCAAGCGGGTATGAATTTAGTGGCGAAAATGACCTTTTTTGCGGAAGGGTGCCGTGGTCAACTAGGTAAACAATTGATCTCCCACTTTGATTTGGCGGCGAATAGTGGCAAACAAACGTATGGGCTGGGGATCAAAGAAATTTGGCAAATCCCAAAAGAGCAGCATCAGGCAGGCTTAGTGATCCATTCGGTAGGTTGGCCATTAGATAATCAAACCTATGGTGGCGGTTTTGCTTATCACTATGGTGAGGATCTGGTTGCTGTGGGGTTGGTTGTTGGTTTGAATTATGAAAATCCTTATTTATCGCCCTTTGAAGAGTTTCAGCGTTTAAAAACGCATCCTGAATTTAGTGCTTTTTTATCGGGTGGCCAGCGTATTAGCTACGGGGCTAGAACAATGGTTGCTGGGGGGATAGCCGCATTACCTGAGTTAAGTTTTCCGGGCGGGGCATTAATTGGTGATGATGCGGGGTTTTTAAATGCTGCACGGGTTAAAGGCACCCATTGCGCTGTCAAAAGTGGCTCGTTGGCAGCAGATGCATTATTTAGCTGTTTGCATGATGAAACAATCGATTATCAACAATTTAAACGAGTCTTTCGTCAACTATTTGAAGAAAGCTGGCTATATCAAGAATTACATCAAACCCGCAATTTTAAGCCATATATGAAAAAAGGGCTAATCGTAGGCTCAATGCTATTTGGTGCTGAGCAATTATTATTAAAAGGCAAAAGCCCTTGGACGCTGAAATTAAAACAGGCCGATAATGAAAGCACCAAACAGGCAAAAAATTTCCAACCGATTATTTATCCAAGGCCTGATGGAAAGCTGACGTTTGATAGGCCGTCTTCTGTATTTTTATCAAACACTAACCATGAGGAAGAACAGCCTTGTCATTTGAAATTAGCAGATGTCGTTATTCCGATTCAAATTAATTTGGCCAAATATGCTGCTCCTGAAACACGCTATTGTCCAGCTGGAGTGTATGAAATTGTGGGGAATAATCAGGAAGAAAAACTGCAAATAAATGCACAAAATTGTCTGCATTGTAAGGCTTGCGATATTAAAGACCCTTTGCAAAACATCACGTGGACAGCTCCACAAGGCGGTGAAGGCCCTATTTATCAAGGAATGTAATACTTATTATTTATTGTGATATGGATGTGCTTGATATTTTATATTTATCAGTCGCTTTGGGGCATTGTTGCCCCATTTTTTTATTGATTATTATCGATACGGGTATGCAATTTAAATTTGTATCGTGAACCGGCGGTAGTCATATTCACATGACTAATTAAGGTATTTCCTGTCCAAGTACGTCGACTAAGCTGTAAACAAGGTGAGTTTTCTTTTATAGATAAAGATTGTGCTATCGATTTTGTTGCTAATATGGCCTCAATGGTGTGCTCCATTTCACTCACGGGAAAATGACGCTGTAAATAACCACTCGGTGTTTCAGTATCGCCGTATTTTTGGTTTACAAACTCAGGGACAATAGCATGGTTTACATAACGTTCTTCTAACATCAATGGAATATCATTTTCAAAATGAAGTACCTTGCAATAGCCGACGTTACACCCTTCTGCGATGCCTAGCTGTAAGGCAATCTCAGAGGATGCAGGGATCACTTTTAATTGCAGTTGATGGCCACTATATTTATTCCCACTTAATGATATCTCATCAAAAATATCAAACGCTTTTGTAACAGGAAGCTCATATTTTTGAGTAGCAACAAAGGTGCCTTTCCCTGCGATCCGATTCAGAATCCCTTTTTGGCTTAATTCTGAAATGGCTTTATTGACGGTCATACGGCTTACATTGAACTGTGCACACAGTTCAAGCTCGGTGGGAATTTGTGTTTCAGGTTTAAAAATCCCCAAATCAATGCTGCGTAAAATGTAAGACTGAATTTGCTTATATGCAGGTTGTGATGTCATCGCTTTTATTCAAAATTATCGTTAAAAAGGGGAGGTAAAATTACTTTATCGCACCGTTCACTTACAAGCTTTGTATTGAATGCAAGTTTATCAGTAATTATTGGCTTTACTAGTAGGAGGCTCCCATTTATAGGTATAACCTTTAAGATAATAGGGGATTAAAGTCGCTAATCATTGTCTGAATTATTTTATTATAAGGTAAGTTTTACTAGGGCTATATACCTTTATTTATTATCATTATGTTAATTTTACTTAGTGAATTAGGCATTGATGATGCAAGCTCAATATTTCCATGTCAGTCTTACTCAGTGTGATTATCGAAATGTCAGCCCAATGGGGATGGTAAGGCTGATTGCCTCAGAAAAAATATTTTTCTTTAATCAGGGAGATTTCTCAAATAGCGAGATTTTTTTAGAACGTTTACAACAAGGTGACTCCTTGGTTATTTGTGCAAAAGAGATGAATGATGGCAGTTATTGGGTTGAGTGGGTCTACCATGAACAACATGGCCGCTTAGAGCCTGATAGAACAGTCGGTTTTACGCGAAGGTTAGGGATACAATATTTAATTTCATTGTTGTTAATGATGCTAATTCCTGCGGTGTATTATTGTTTTATTAACGCAGATGATAGTATTTTAATGATAATCTTAGTGGTGATTTTAAGTTGTGCCGCCTTTGGCGGAATTGTCTTATTTGGTATTGTGTTAGCCGAAACTAAACATATTTTAAGCCCAAAACGAAAATTAATTTTAAAGGCGCTGGATTTGGTTATTGATGGGCAATACCAAAAGAGTGAGCAAGGGAATCAAATTGAAATTTTAGGCATTAAAAGTACGGAAACCAAAGCCAATAAATTATGTAAACCAGTTGATAACTATCGCAGTAAAGCGTCATTATTTGTCACGCGAGGGAAGGTGGATATCACGTCAATCCATAGCTTAACAGTAGCTAGGGGGGATACAGAGCAAAAACTCAATCATGTCGGTTTGCAAATTAATAACAGCCATATGGATGTCCTAGTTTCAGCCAATGAACCGTTATTTAACAACCATAATCTTTTTATTGCTCAAGGTGATGAACTTGAAGTTTTTCATAAAAATATTAAAAAACATTCAAAAGAGCAGGTCATTTTTGGTATTTATAATCATCAAGATGGACTAGCTTACAGTTTGATAGGCAAGGGAGCTCCACAAGAAAGGGGATTTTATTTCGGGTTGTGGGGGGTTACTTGCTTGCTCTTATTATTGTTTGTCCTGATGGCCGGAGGGTTTTCAATTTCTGAAACCCTAGAGAAAGGTGGATATTGGGATTATTGGGATTGGGTCAATATTGTAGATACTGGCATGCTATTTATCAGTTTCGCAAGTTCGATTTTATTCGGTATTAGCTTCTTTATTGCGCTATGTGTGGCGATATATTTTAAACTATCTCCGAGAGGAAATGGGTATTATCAAGCGCAATATGTATTGAAGCATTTACGTCGCCAGAATGGTCAAACGGATTATGTCACGGAGGTGCGTTCATGAACCCATTTCTGAGTCGACGTTTTCTCTTTTTATCTTTAGTCTTCGCGTTAATTTTAGTCTTCACTTTCGTGGTTTTTGTTCGTGATAGTACGGTGGATTGGCAGAGGAAACACTATAATAAAAATAGTGCTCCAATTGGAAGCTATGATTTTGCAACGACATTTCCAGCTGAGAATGGGATGTTAATTGTTGCGCAAAAAAGTGGCCGTTCTAATTATTATTACTCTTCTTATAATACTTATATGCCTTCAAGCGAATACGATAACCAGATTTTGTTTGCAGATAATCAAGGCGTGCATTTCATTACTTATAGCGACCAAAGCTTTTATAATGCAGTTTGTGAAATAAAACAGTGTTTAATGATGTTCAGCGATGGCTATCAAACCGTTAATTTAACGGATTTTTCAGTGAGCGAATTTACACCTTGGAGTAAAAAACCGGGTGAACTATTTTCAACGTTGATTATGGGAAAAATCTACCAGTCAAAAAACGCCCCAGTCTATGTTGCTGCTGATAGCCAAAACATTTTTACTAGCGCTGATAAAGGGGTTACATGGAAACATTTTATCAATGTTCGAGATTTGGCCAAGTCGTTATTTCCTGAAGAAATTGAAGGGAATTCAAATTTTGCCTATGCAACTTATCGAGATAAAATTGTGATGTGGTATAGCTATGGCAATCAAATGGGGTCGCTGGAAGTTATTCTCGATATCCCTACTAAGAAGATTATTAGCAGTAAATGGCTACCAGTACGTATTAATGAAGCTGCACAAAATCTTAAAGGTGATATTTTTGTTATTGCTCAAGAACCTTCGCGCCGATTGTTTTCTTTAATGCAATTTCATACCAATGGAAACTTTGAACTAGTCGCAGAAAGTGGCTATAACAACTTACATAGTTTAAATGTTGGGAGCCAAGGGTTAATTGTTTCGAGTTCAGGCAATGGTTCACAACAATATCTGATGATGGATTTTGCTACAAAGGAAATTCGTTATCGCCCGGAACTTCCGCTATACAATAAGATATTTAATGGAGAAAATCAGTCCTTTATTGAAATAGAAGGTACTTACTCAAATGAGCGCGGCCTCACTAGAGGCGCTCAGATTTCTTACCAATCTGCGTTTTAATGTGACGAATCCATGAGGTGTGATATCACACCTCTATATTATAGTTTGATTATCTATTACATTTATAAAATAAGATTGGTAATTATTTTAATTAGAACTGATTTATTGATTTTATCCAGTAATTAAATGTTTATTATTAAATATGACTTGCTATATTCATTTTTTTAATTTAGTTAATCAAATGATTGATTAACTCTAATAAACCTTAGTTATATTATGATTGTTGTGATTGAGAATAATGAATTATTTTAAATAACACAAGAATAGTTAATAATAACTAGATTCAATTCCTCATTTAATGCAGAATAAAGTTGCAATAACTTTTTTATCTTTATTTTTTATTGAGAAAGCTAAATGAATATATCTAAACTCAGTGTTGCATCTGTTTTTATTGCGGGTGCGCTATTAAGTGGTTGTGCTAAAGAATCTTCACGTTCATTGTCTGTAGAAAAAGTCGCTACTTATAATACAAATTATTCAGGGCCAAAAAGCCCAATATCTATAGGGAAATTTGATAACCGTTCTAGTTATATGAATGGAATTTTCTCTGATGGAGTTGACCGTTTAGGGAATCAATCCAAAACAATTTTGATGACTCATCTTCAGCAAACGGGACGCTTTAATGTACTAGATCGCACTAATATGCAGGAGTTAAAAGAAGAAGCGGAAATAAAAGGGCAGTCTCAGCAACTAAAAGGTGCAACTTATGTGATTACTGGAGATGTTACCGAATTTGGCCGGAAAGAAGTCGGAGATCGGCAGTTATTTGGTATTTTAGGACGCGGTAAAACTCAAGTTGCTTATGCAAAAGTTAATTTAAATGTTGTTAATGTTCAAACATCTGAAGTGGTATTTTCTTCCCAAGGTGCTGGTGAATATGAATTATCTAATAGGGAAGTTATCGGTTTTGGTGGCACAGCAAGCTATGACTCAACGTTGAATGGCAAAGTATTGGACTTAGCAATTAGGGAAGCGGTCAATAACTTAGTTTCTGGCGTTGAAAGTGGTGCATGGCAACCTGCTAAATAAGGGAATATGATGAAATTTAAGTTATTGATTATTTTAGCAGGGACTATTTTATTAAATGGTTGTGTGAAAGAACCTAAACCGTTATATAACTGGGATGGCTATCAAACAACGGTTTATCAATATTATCAGCAAACAGAGACTGGTCCTCAAGAGCAAATTCAAGCACTGAAAAAGAATTTGGAAATGAGTAAAGCAAAAGGATTATCGACCCCTCCGGGTTTACATGCGCATTTAGGGCTATTGTATTCAACAACTGGTGCTATTGACCTTGCTATGCAGGAATTTAATGCTGAAAAGTCATTGTACCCAGAATCCGCAGCTTACATGGATTTTCTAATGAAGAATAAAGGAAAGGTAAAATGAAAAATTTACTTATGCTGACTGGATTAGTTATGGTTTGGCTGCTATCGGGGTGTGCGCAACCAACTAAATTTGACTACACAGCATTTAATCAAAGTAAGCCTAAAAGTATTTTGGTGTTGTTACCACAAAATAGTTCACCAGAAGTTCAAGCTAGCCATAGTTTACTATCTCAAACTGCTCTACCTTTAGCGGAAGCTGGGTACTATGTTTTTCCTGTGGCGGTAGTGGAAGAAACATTTAAGCAAAATGGGATGGTAAATGCGGGGGATATTCAGGCGGTTTCACCTGCAAAATTACATGAAATATTTGGTAATGATGCTGTTCTTTACCTAAATATTACAGAATATGGGACAAGTTATCAGGTTATAGCAAGTGACACGCGTGTTACTGCGGATGCAAAGCTTATTGATGCAAAAACTGGAACATTATTATGGAGTGGTTCAGCAACGGCATCGAGTACTGAAAATAATTCATCCTCTAGCGGTATTATTGGTATGTTAGTTACAGCCGTCATAAATCAAATTGCGGATACTATGACAGATAAAAGTTATACAATTGCGGGTGTAACAAGTGCTAGGTTATTGTCTGCTGGTAAACCTAATGGAATTCTATATGGGCCTCGATCACCTAAATACGGTAAAGATGCACAGTAGTTATTAATTATTTGAAAAATGGGTAAAATAGAATAAAAATATTTTACCCATTTAACTTAATTCTATTATTGTTTAAGTTAAATTAACCTGTTTAATTAATTTTTTACATCATGCATACTTATTTTCTTAAGTATAATTAAATGGAATTTAATAATATTAAATTCTTTTTTATGATATGGAAGTGATACTGTGACTTAAATCAAGTTGTCTTAGCTTCTTTCACTAATAGTGTGATATAAGTACAAAAAAATGACAATTTAGATGACATTAATAATATAACTGTTATATATATAGTGTAGTTAGCTGTACTAATTCCTCGTTGATAGGAGTCATAGTATGTTCTTGTTAAACGAATCACTAATATCAAGGTATTTCTTCTATATGAAGAAATGGTTCAATATGGACATTTCTTTAGCCTTCTTTTTCCCAAACACATAATCCTTTTTTCTTACTTTGAATAGTCGTTAGCTTATTTTTTATAAGCTCGAATTTCTATTTTCTATTTTTATTATTTAATGAAAAATTAAAGGTATTATCATGGCTAAAAGAATTGTAGAACCATTCCGTATTAAAATGGTAGAAAATATCCGTATTCCAAGTCGAGAAGAGCGTGAAGCCGCTTTAAAAGAAGCGGGATATAACCCATTTTTACTGCCAAGTAGTGCGGTATATATTGACTTATTAACGGATTCAGGCACCAACGCCATGAGTGATCATCAGTGGGCGGCAATGATCACAGGGGATGAGGCGTATGCAGGATCTCGTAACTATTATGATTTAAAAGATAAAGTTAAAGAGATGTTCGATTACGACTATGTGATCCCAGCTCACCAAGGTCGTGGCGCTGAAAATATGCTGTTCCCTGTATTATTAAAAGTCAAGCAGGAACAAGGGGGAGCGAAAAAACCGGTATTTATTTCTAACTTCCACTTTGACACAACAGCAGCACACGTTGAATTAAACCATTGTAAAGCAATCAATATTGTTACCGAAAAAGCCTATGACTCAGATACTTATTATGACTGGAAAGGTAACTTTGATATTCAAAAATTGAAAGATAATATTGCACAGCATGGCGCCGAAAACGTTGTAGCGATTGTTTCTACCATCACTTGTAATAGTGCCGGTGGTCAGCCTGTATCTATGGCTAACTTGAAAGAAGTATATGAAATTGCAAAACAACATAATATTTTTGTTGTTATGGACTCTGCGCGCTTCTGTGAAAATGCATATTTTATTAAAGAACGTGATCCTAAATATAAAAATGCCACTATTAAAGAAATTATTCTTGATATGTATAAGTATGCTGATGCATTAACGATGTCAGCGAAGAAAGACCCTTTATTAAATATAGGTGGTTTGGTTTGTATTAAAAATGATGAAAAAATCTTTACTCTGGCAAGACAGCGTTGTGTACCAATGGAAGGTTTCGTGACCTATGGTGGATTGGCTGGTCGTGATATGGCAGCTATGGTACAGGGGCTTGAGGAAGGCGCTGGGGAAGAATATCTGCATTATCGTATAGGACAAGTTAAATATTTAGGAGACCGCTTGCGTGAAGGGGGAATTTCAATTCAGTATCCTACAGGTGGTCATGCGGTATTCGTTGATTGTAAAAAACTTGTTCCACATATTCCGGGCGATCAATTCCCTGCCCAAGCTGTTATTAATGCATTGTATTTAGAGTCAGGTGTGCGTGCCGTTGAAATTGGCTCATTCTTATTAGGACGAGACCCTGAAACAGGTAAACAAAAACATGCAGATATGGAATTTATGCGATTAACAATTGCGAGACGTGTATATACCAATGACCATATGGATTATATTGCAGATGCTCTTATTGGATTAAAAGATAAGTTTGCAACCCTGAAAGGTCTTGATTTTGAATATGAACCACCCGTATTAAGACACTTCACAGCAAGATTAAAACCAATTAAATAATAGGTAGCTCTTGTGGTTCCCGTGCAATGCGGGAACCTTATCCTTATTCTTAAGGTGAATACCATGAAGAATTTAGCAGCCAAGAAAGAACCCTCCATAATGGTAGGGGGTTTTGTGCTAGGCGGTGCAATGATAGGGGCGGGGATGTTTAGTTTGCCTACTATTATGGCAGGAGCTTGGTTTATTAACTCTGTAGTTATTTTATTAATTGTTTGCTTTTTTATGTTTCACTCTGGAATTTATATTCTAGAATGTATATCCAAATATGGAGCAGGAACAAATTATTTTTTTATCTCTAAAGAATTATTACCAAAATGGGCTTGTTATATTGCAAATATAGCATTGATATTTGTTCTTTATATATTAATTTATGCTTATATATCAGCAGCAGGTTCTGTTATAAAAGAAGCAGCCGCTATTTATGGGTATAATATTAATTTAAGACTAATATTTGTATTTTTTACATTAATATTAGGTGCGAGTATTTGGTGGAGTGGTGTTGGAGCTAGTCGTTTAACTTCATTATTTTTATTCATTAAAATAGTGTTGTTTATCCTGGCTTTCTCTGGCCTATTTCTTATTGTTAAAACAGACTTACTATTAACATCGCCAGTAGAAGGTGGGCAGGCATCATTACTGCCATTTGTTTTTATTATTATTCCCTATGCGATCACTTCTTTTGGTTATCATGGTAATGTTTGCAGTTTATATAAGTTATATCATGAGAATGAAAGAAAAGTTGTTAAGAGCTGTATTATTGGGTGTATCTTAGCTTTAGTTCTGTATTTCTTATGGATACTAGGCACGATGGGGAATTTACCTAGACCTGAGTTTTTAACTATTATTAATAAAGGTGGTAATTTAGATGCATTTATTGAATCGCTATATGCCGTTCTTAATAGTAAGCATATTGCAACGTTCTTGCTGTGGTTTTCTATCAGCGCAGTATTTTGTTCATTCTTAGGGGTTGCTATAGGGTTATTTGACTACATTCTTGCCTCATTGAACTTTAAAGATAACCCATCAGGTCGAATGAAATCAGCATTGTTATGTTTTTTACCTCCACTTATTCTTTGCATGTTATTTCCAAACGGTTTTTTAATTGCAATTGCTTATGCAGGTATGGCTGCATGTATCTGGGCGATTATTTGTCCTGCAATTATGGCATTAAAAGTAAGAGAGCGCTTTCCCGATTCAAGATTCAAAGTATGGGGTGGAAAAGGATTAATTTATGCTGTTATCGCCTTTGGCGTGTTAGGTATTGTTTGCCAACTCTTAGCGCAGTTTAATTTATTACCGATATACCGTTAATTTTTAAATTTATTATATAGTTAACTGCAAAGGTACAGTCGGATTTTACTGTACCTTTTTTCTATTTAATGAATAAGTCTGATAATATTGATAATGTATTAATACTGAAAAATGATGGTTTTCTTAAAATACATTTTAATGCTTTGTCCTTGGTAAATGATGGGTTTAAACGTCATTTTTTTTATTGCTTTCATCGCTTCTTCTTTAAAGCCTAAATCAGGAATTTTGCTATTCAATATTTCTATGGACTCAACTTGGCCATCTAATCCAACTAATAGCCGGATTTGTACTTTAACAACTTTTGTATAACCCAAAGCGCGAGCTTCTTTTGGATATTTGGGGATTGCATCTTGTAAAATGGTATAGGAAATTCCATTCGAACCAAGTGCGGTATAGCTGCCATCTCCATTTGCTACAAACTGACTATTACCCGATAAGGTATTCATACCTTGGCCACTTTGACTATTTTTTGATACCAATGAACTCGAGTAATAATCACTTTCAGCCGTTGAATTGGACGGCTTTACTTGTGTTTTTGCTTGTGAGTTTGACTGCGTTATTTGATGGGTGGAATTATCTATTCTTTGAATTTTTCTTTCTTGTTTTTCCTGCTCAGGTTTGAGAATAGGTTGAACCGGCCTAGGTTTTGTTATTACTTTTGTCTTTTGTGCAAGTAATGGGGATTCAACGGTATTATCAATAGGTATATTTACAGGAACAGCCTCATTTTTAGGTTGAGTTTTAGACGGTATTTTACTTTTACTGGGTTGAGATTCACTTGTCACTTTCTGTTGAGATGCGGGGTTGGTGCTAGAGGTTTGCTCCGATATAGCTTCTTGCCTCTGCGACTGACTTTTGTTACTAGGCAAGCCTGAGCCCCCTTGAGATCCCATTGGTCCTCCAAGGGATAGTGTCATCGTTTCTACACCTTCCACCATGGGTAGCGCCCTACCTGTTTGTAGGGCGATGAACATAATGGCAATGATATGGATAACGAGTGACACCGCTAAAGCGAGTTTATAATGAAAAGGCGTATGTATAGTCACTGATACGTTTCCTGTTTAAATCAATATGTCGCTTTAATACCTGCAAAGAATGAGCGCTCATTTCCGGGGATCAATGAGCCATAGCCTGCGGTAACGTAGTCATAGTAAGTTTTGTTCATCAAGTTAGTGACTCCGCCATATAATTCAATATGTTCAACAGGGACATAACGAATACTAAGGTCGATAAGTTCGCGAGATTTCACAACACCGTCTTCCTCTTTATTGGCATCGGAGAGAAAATTATTGTACGAACCGTAATAGGTGTATTGAATATCTCCTGATAAATCTTCAGTAAAGTCATATTTTACTTTTAGTTTAACGGAGTGCTCAGGCACTTTCGTCAAGCCACTTTTAGTATAGTCGATGGTATTTTTACCATTTTCTTCCAAAAAATGGCGACCATGACTGTTGTAATCTGAGCGTCCTCTAAGCCATGAATAAGACTCTTGGAACGTGAAATCGCCGAGTGTTTGCTGGAAGTCAACATCTGCTCCCCAACGGCGAGTTTTCAGCAAATTCATTGTCTTAGCATCGTTGACACTAGTGAGATAAATACGATTTAGCTGATTATTCGTATTGGATGTCCAGAACGTGACATTGACAGTACTAAACGCTAACTTGTCTCTTAAACCGACCTCAAATAAGTCATATTTTTCATCTTCGGCCTTAGTCGGAGTGTAAATTTTCTCACCATTAACGACAGATTGGTCACTAATTTGCAAGCCGTCAGGAAGGGTGTAGCCACGTTCATATCGGCCATAAACTCGGCCTGTATCGCGATAAAGGTAAGCAAGAGAAAGTTCAGCAGCGGTATTCCAACGGTCTGATGTGCCTGACCCATTTACTGTGCCACTTTTATCAAATGACCATTCGGCCAATTCACGTCTTAGCCCTTGAGTAAAAACGAATTGATCTGACTTCAGGCTGTTAAGGGCATAAATTGCCTTTGTTGTTTTATCATAATCGAAATTATGAGGAATTCCATAATACCGGCCTTTAGTGTCTTTTTTATAACTCCCAATATAATGAATAGACGCCTTTTGTTTTGCATAATCGACGCCTAAAAGTAGATTACTATCATCAAGATAGCCAATATCTAATTTAATTTTTGTACCATGACTTTTTTGATTAACTTTTTGTTCCCAGTTGGCATTATTAGTATAAAAACCATCAGTATAGAAAACGTCAGTAGCAAAATTGAGTTTATCCGTAAATGCATTTTGGTAACTTAAATTATAGCTATCCACCTCGCGGTCACCGATCAAATAACCGCTGATCGTTTTTTTAATTAGCTTACCATTCTCATCAATGCCGACGGTGACGGTTTTATCTGGTGGAACATAGTCCTTACCAAATTTTTTGATATTACGTGAGGTCAGTGTTTTGACGTATTGAGAGCTTTCTGTGAGATGGCTTCCTCGTAACATGAGGCTTTGATTTGGAGTGAAATCCCATCTTCCACCTAATGAATAATATTCTGAATTACGGTAAGTATCTTTATAGTAAAGGTCTCGGTTTAGTTTGCTTGCTGTACCTAAAATTGAAAACTTATCGCTAACCCGAGCACCCAAATTAGCATTCAAGCGATATCCTTCTGAGTTCCATTCAGATAAAACACTTGTTTTGGGGTTAGCCATACTTCTCAGATTCGAAGTGATATTAATGACTCCACCAGCAGTCCCTGAGCCGTAGATAACGCTTCCACCGCCGGGAATAATTTCAATACGCTCAAGTTGTTCTACGGGAATAATATCGTAGTTAGTCGTATAAGGGTGATTTGCTAATGTCGTAATTGGAGCCCCATCAAGTAATACTTGTAGATTACGTTGTGAGGTTTCGGCCCCTTGTCCTCGCAAGTCTATATTTCCTTGCCCAGAGGTATCGACACTAATACCAGGAACGGATTTAAGCACATCAGAAATTGTACGATTTCCCTTACCTTGAATATCTTCCTTTGAAATAACAATAATTTGTTTGGTATCTCGCAAACGCTCTATTTCAACGTAGTCAGGTCGTGCATAGCTATCTTGTAGCTCAATTGCATTGGTAGC
The DNA here is from genome assembly GCF_050487165.1 of Providencia sp. Me31A. Lineage (NCBI taxonomy): Bacteria > Pseudomonadati > Pseudomonadota > Gammaproteobacteria > Enterobacterales > Morganellaceae > Providencia > Providencia sp. Me31A. The sequence continues at coordinate 163,613 of NZ_JBKQGZ010000001.1, read as the reverse complement.
ATCTTGAAGCTGCGATAGCTCTAGCTCTTTATTGTGTGCATGAGTCGCAAAAGAAAGTGTTGATAACGTAATGAAACACATAAATTTTGGCTTAAATTTAACCATGTTGTTTCCAACGGAGGAAATATTTTTCATTGGAGTAGGTTTGCCTTTTATAATGATAATGCAAATGATAATCAATATTATTATATTGTTATTAACTTCAAGATCAATTAATTTAAACCAATTCATAACATGCCTAATTATTTGATTTAAGTGGAAATAATTTATTGACTTAGGTGGCATATATTATTAAGAGGATGGTGATTTTTACGCGAATTTAGGTATGAAAATAGCGAACGGAATGGCTCGTTTATTCAAGTAGGATGCTCACATTTAGCGATCCACTTCAAATTACTCATATTAATTTCAAATTTTTAATTTTCTCTGATCCTCAAGATCAAATAGTAACCCTCTTGAAATGTAAGTAATTTTACCTGCAAAGAGTGAAAGGGGGCCAAATCCAGCAGTTAAAATATTTTTCTATAGAGCCGATAAAGTTAAATATTGTCAGATTATCCCACCAAAAGAGAAATTCTATGCAGAAACTTCGAAATTACTCCATTCGCACTGTGGTCTTAGTTTTATTAAGTATTTTGTGTGCGATCTTGGGGGGAACGAACGTATACAGCGGTTGGGCGCTATCACGTATTGCAGATGGAAATAACATTGATAGGCTGTTAGTGAAACAAATGACAGTGATCAGTCAAGGCAATGATCAATATTTTCGTTTTGTCACCCGGCTAACCCGGGTAATGGAAAGTAAAAGTGAAGGCAAAACAGTGGACTACGGGCCCGTTAAAGAGGCGATGTCCAATATGGAAAAATATTTAGAGCAGATGAAGTCGATTTCTCCTGGGCCAATGACTCCTGAAATAGCAGAACAGTTAATTAACAATTGGCAATCACTACTGAGTGATGGCGTGAAGCCTCAATTAGCCCTTAGTATGGAAAGCGATGCGAATAAATATTTGTCTCACGCCCATAATGTCACTCCTGCATTGAGCCGAGCTTTTGGCGCGTCAATGCAAAAATTCAACCAGACAGCGGAAGAATTCATTAACCAAGCTCAAGAACAGGTCGATAAAGTGATCGATATGACAAGAATGGTCATGGTTGTCACTGCAATATTAGGGATTTTTATGCTTATTTTTACTGACCGTTATATGGTAGAGATGATGCAAAAACCATTAGGATTATTGAGGCAGCATTTCATTAATATCGCCACAGGAAATTTAAGCCATTCTGTGCAGCCATTCGGAAATAATTGTGTAGGGAAATTATTTCCAATACTTGAAGGTATGAGAAAAGACTTGAGTGAGTCGGTCAATGCAATCCGACAAGGAAGTGAAAATATTTATCTGGGTGCTAATGAGATTTCAAATGGAAATAATGAGCTTTCATCGCGTACCGAAGAGCAAGCGGCTGCACTCGAAGAAACGGCAACGAGTATGGAAGAGATCACGGCTGCTGTTCAGCTAAATATGGAAAATACCCATCAAGCTAATCAATTAGCGGGTAAGGCATTTGTGGTGGCTAATAAAGGGAGTGAAATTGTTGGCTCGGTGGTCATGACCATGACGGAGATTTCTCAAAGCTCACAAAAAATTGCGGATATTATTAACATGATTAACAATATTAGTTTTCAAACTAATATTTTAGCGCTGAATGCTTCAATTGAGGCGGCTCGAGCTGGTGTACACGGCAGAGGTTTCATGGTAGTTGCGGCAGAAGTTCGTAAACTTGCGAGTCATAGTGCTGATGCGGCAATGGAAATTGAGCGGTTAATTGCAGACTCAGGAGCTTGTGTAGAAAAGGGAACCGGGTTAGTTAATGAAATGGGCAAAACGATGGAGAATATTTTGCAAGGGATTAATCAGGTGACTGCGGTAATGAAACAAATCACAGTGGCTTCTGAAGAGCAAAGTAAAGGGATAGCTCAGGTTGGGGCAGCAATCACTCAGATGGATGGAGTCACGCAGCAAAACGCGTCTTTAGTTGAGCAGGTTGCGACAGTAGCCAATTCATTAACGTACCAAACCCAAGAATTGCAACAGGCGGTACAGCAGTTTCATTTATCCTCAGTTTGATAATAAAAAGCCCTCACTGCATCACAGTGAGGGCCTACAAAAACACTGCATTAACCGACTAGGATTAGTTCATGCCGTATTTTCATTTTTTTAGTTTTCATGCTATCTGATGTTATCTAAATATACAATAAAATCAAATGGATAATTAAATCCTTTACTGTATATTGTTCCAGTGTTTATTGACGTTTTCGTATTCTTACATCAGACTATGTATAAACATTTGTATAAACAATCTGGATTATCATGGCAAATGAACTAAATAAATTGAGTGATAAAAAGGTTAAAGCCCTTTATGGCAAGCCTGTATCTAAAATTGAGTTCGTGGCTGATGGAGCAGGGCTTAGTGCTAAGGTATCTGTTGCTGGTGGCGTAAGCTGGGTTTTCACCTATAGATTAGATGGTAAGAAGTTAAACCGTCTAACGCTAGGTCGCTACCCTGATATGAGTTTAAAAGAAGCTAGGGAACTACGAGATAAATGTCGTAATTGGTTAGCATCAGGGAAAGATCCAAAGTTACAACTAAATCTTGACGTACAATCCTCCTTGAAACCAGTAACTGTTAGAGACGCTTTAGAATATTGGATTGAAAACTATGCCAAAGACAACAGAGCTAATGTTGTTCGGCATATAGCGCAGTTAGAGAAACACATTTACCCTTATATTGGTGAAATGGCTTTAAGTGACTGTGAAACTCGCTACTGGCTCAAATGTTTTGACCGAGCACGAAAAGAATCCCCGGTTGCAACTGGCTATATATTTCAAATGTGCAAACAGGCATTAAAATTTTGTAGAGTTAGACGATATGCAATTAGTAGCGCACTCGATGATTTAACTATTCCTGATGTAGGAAAAAAACAAAATAAAAGGGATAGGGTATTAACTGATAATGAATTAGGTCAGTTATGGAAATCCGCCAATGAGAAAAAGCATATTCCTTATTATAATTACTTAATAAGAATATTAATTGTTTTTGGTTGTCGCTCCCATGAGGCTAGATTATCAGAGTGGAAAGAATGGGATTTTAACAATTGGCTTTGGACTGTGCCAAGAGAGCACACGAAAACAGATGAAAAAATAATTCGTCCGATTCCTATATTTATTAGAGAGTTTATTAATGAGTTATATGGCCTAAATAAAAATACAGGTTATTTGTTGGGTGAGTTAAAAAACCCCGAAACTATTTCCCAATTTGGGCGTATATTATGGAAGAAGTTTGAACATTTAGAGCCTTGGACTTTCCATGATTTAAGGCGAACATTTGCAACTAAGTTAAATGATATGGGAATATCTCCTCATATTGTAGAACAACTACTAGGGCACTCATTGCCGGGTATCATGGCAATTTATAACAGGAGCCAGTATCTACCTGAAAAGCTTGATGCTTTGAATAAGTGGTGTGATAGATTAAATTTAATTTATAATAAGTCTGATAATATTATTATATTAAAAGTGAGATAGCTATGAGAATAAAAAATAAAAATAATCTACCAAAATATTTTAATTTGAAAAATTATGATTCTTTACACCTTTTAAGTGATAGGGATTTGTTTAGGCAGCTATATTGGCGTAGTGAGGATTTAGATTTTGATACAGAGAAAAAGCTAACAGATTATCCCGAATATGGGCTTGTTAAAGGTCAAAATTATCCAATGAACAATAGTTTGGGTGATCCATTTAATGAATTACAAGGAGATGATTCTTTTCTGAAAAAAGAGAATGAGTATATAAAAAAGGAAAAATTAAAAATATTAAATATGAGTTATTTAGATGGGGTAAAGCCTTTAACACGATTTGATATTTTATTTTTAAATAAATTAGATGCTAGCGATGGATATTGTAAGGATAAACCGATAGCACTAGATGAAGACTACATTAAAGAATTATTGGATAAGGATGATGGGTCTTTTTGGTCGGTAATGCGTGAACCTATAAATAAAATAAATGATTTAGAAGAACAGGTTATGATAAGTTTAGATCTCACTTGTCGAGATGAATATCTCATTGAGAATATAACAAATTTACTTCCTATATGGAGAAAAGAACTGAATTTACCAGAGCCTAAAAGACCGATATCTGGAGACTGGAACAGTGTTAGAAAAAAGATATTAGAGTATAAGATAATCCCATTAATTGATTTAAAATCATGGGCTAAGGCCACTGGCAACTCTATAACAAATGGTGTGCTAACCGTTTCTTTATTTCCAGATGGAGAAAAGGATTCTATTGTTTTTTCTCAAACTATTATTCCATTTTTAAATAATGTTTTATGTTTTCAATCATTGGATAAATTTAAAAAAGAGATTATTAAAAATGAAGAAAATAAATAATTTAAAAGATATTGCTAAAGAATTTAACTTGGATAATTATGAATGCTTATCTTATTTATCCGATGTTGAGCTATTGAAACAATTAGAGTTTAGAATTGATTTAAAAGATATTAATTGTGATATTGATACTATATTATGGTATATGGAAAATGGTGGGAATGTATCTTTTGAAAAATCAAACAATGATAAAAGTGAATTTGAAGTTAAATATTTTAAACATCTTGAGTCTTGTAATGTGCTGAGTTGTGAGACTGGAATAAATCCTTTATCGAGACGACTGATACAAACAATGTCAATCATGAATGATCAAAATGGGGATAGAAAAGGAAAACCAATATTTATAAGTGATGATGAATGTGAAGAAATTATGAAAAATGGGGAAGACTATCATGGTCTAATTCAAGCTAGGGCAAATGATAGCATTAGTCTAATATCAAATTTTGGTTGTTGGATTGATATTGATCTAAGTTATCCAGATGAATTACTAATAAATAATTTTTCTAAATTATTAGCAAGGTGGCGGGATGAGCTTGAATGGAATACTGAAGCTGAACCAATAAAATTTAACAAATGGAAAGTAGTTAGGGAAAAAATAATTAAATACAAAGTTATACCATATTTGGACTTAATGAAATGGGCTGATACCCTTAATGTTAAAATCCCAGTAAGAGTGATTGTATTTGCTTTATATCCTGATTCGGAACAAGATTCTTTTTCTTTCACTCAGACAGTGAAACCGTTTATAGAAAAATTAGCTAGTGATTTTTTCATAGATAAAATGGAGATGGAAATATCTAATAGTAAACTATAAAAAATTACTCTTAGATTGTTTCTTTGTTAGTCTTATACTTAGATTAATTCATTAAGTTTCAATGGGTTGTTATTGATATTTTTAACTGAAAAAATACCCTCACGAAAACACAAATACAGTGAGGGTTACATGACAAAACAATTCTTAACACCAACACCAGAAGAGCGTCGCTCTATCCTTTCTGAGTATGGCGAACAATATGACCGCCTGATCCGTGAAAAAGATCGTCAACGTATTACATCTATTTCACGCACCACCGCCTATACGCTAGAAAAAGCTAATAAATTTCCTGCCAGAAAGCCATTAGGCCGTAACTCCTGTGCATGGTTACTTAGTGACTTACTTTTATGGGTTCGTAATCCGCCATCAGTCGAAGATATCAATAACCCATATAGCCGTAAGAAAAAAGAAACCGCAGATCAGGAATAAATAATATGAAAAAGAAAAATAACAGCTTAATTGCTGGCGGCTTCGCTCACTCTAAATTCAGTGAAGAGACTATTTTAAATATTAACTCAGATGATATTTCCGTTATTCGATTTGAGGGGGTAGAGGTACGGATAGTTAAAATTAATAATGATCCGTGGTTCGTTGCTAAGGATGTTTGTGATGCACTAGGAATTACCAACCCTAGTAAGGCATTAAATGCTTTAGATTTGGATGAAAAAAATACTGTAACTTTAAGTTATGGTATTCAGGGAAATCCGAACAGGCAGGTTATAGCAGAGTCTGGTTTCTATAAACTAATTGCTCGTAGCCGTAAGGCGATTACTAAAGGTACATTCGCGCACCGTTTCACTAACTGGGTATTCAGGGGTGTTATTCCATCTATCCGTAAAACTGGCGCGTATGGTGTTCCATTTGGTGAACTGAATGATTTAACCAAACGTCAGCAGCAATACAAAATTACATCATCTCAACATGGTCGAGAACTCCAGTCATGCAAGCAAAAGAAAGCTGATTTACAGCGTGAAGAATCGGAATTATGGAAAAAGTACCAGCCTGATTTACTTCATGGGGAGGTGATTTGATGATTATAGCAAATAAAAAAGGTAGCACTGCGAATGCTACCTCTTCAAACAACAACTTTATAAATCATTGTGCCAATGACAATAGCGATAATAACGCAAATTTATTCAATATCCTAGTTCAGCGACGATTGATTGTTAATTATTCACCTGATTGTTTGGCTTTGTGTTGCCTGCGTTTGATCTCTGCTTTAGCTGCCATGATTAAAAAACCAGCGGTGCTCTCACCATCAATTTTTAATGCTTCTATTAGCTCTAAATCTTCTAAAGGTAGTCTAACTGATACTTGTAGTGATTTATTATTCTTTCTTCCTGTTGCCATTATTGGATCTCCATCTTATAGGTGGTGTTCAGTATATACGAAATTATTTCATAAAAAAACATTGACGTGGTGTTCACCTTTAAATATATTGGTGGTGTTCACTTTTGGTTTTATAGGTAACAGAAATAGCAACGCCCCGAAGTGCGCTAACACTATCGAGGCGTTTAACCACAACGTAATGGAGTCTTACGATATGGCTATGTATAAGTCTACCCAAACTCACCCTAAATTCCTATGGCGTTTTTTCTCATGCCAGCAATTTAAATATTTCTTGGTTGAAGCAACTAACGAACAAGAAGCCCGTTCTATGCTGCCTGATTCCCCTTGCTTATTCTCTGCTCGTATTCGTCAAGGGGGTTAACATGGCTGATATTTATGATGTTGTTCTCCGTAATGATTTAAGGTTACTCAGTACTCAGGAATTAAAGGCTATTGCTCGTGATTCGGAGGAAGCCTGTATAGGGCTAGCTTTGGGTATGAAAGCTGTAGGTCAACTAACTTTTCATTCATTAAATTCTGAGGATTACACAGACCAACAAGCCAGAGACCACCTCAGTGGATTAAGTGATTTAATGATGTATTTGCCTCGTATCATGTGTGGCATACAGCAAAACCTATTAACTGCTCAATATGAAATTCAGCGTAGAGAGGTGAAACATGATCAGTAAATTACAATTCAACCAATTAACTGAAAAAGTTCACCAATATGAAGTGCGTTTAACTGAACTGGAGCAAGTTATAGCCTCAATGCAGCGTAAACATTCTATACCAGAGGGTATGAGTCCATTAACTACAATAGCTGCAGAAATGGGTTTATCCACCAGCAAGGCGGAACTATTGGCAAAAAATTGTGGTGTGCTGGTGGTACGTCAAGGTAATCAATTAATTGTTAACGAGGCTAAATTCAGAGAAGCGGCAACCATTATTATCAAAGGGGCTAAGCGTAAAATTGGCAGTAAATACTGGTTTCATCCGTTAATCGGTAAATTCACCATGTCCAGCGGGGTGAAAAAATGAGTATAGCCGGACATAAAAAACTACCTGAATGGTCAGATTCTTTATTCGCTACGGTTTATTTATGGGTGAAAAGAGGCACACCACCACAAAAAGCCGATACAGACGCTTCAATTATACGTTACCAGCAAAATCACCGTTTAAATGCTTTAGCGGTTTGTATGCGTTCTTTGGTGATGGATGGGGATATCACGCCTGATTGGTTTATTGAGCAAGGTTATCAATCAGCTAAACATCCAGATAAAGCCGAAGAAAAGCGGAAATGCCTTGTCTTAGAACACATCAGCGAAAGCGAGTTACTAAAAGTATTATCGGATACAGCTCGAGCTGATTATTTATGGCCACACGAATATGAGCAGCCAAAAGAAGTTATTGATCCTAATCGATTGGGTGATGGTACGCGCATCACTAATGAAGATGTTGAACTACTTGATGAAGTCAATAAAACCTATACGCATGTTTATGCGTTTGGTGATCATCATGTAGTCAGTATGCGCCCTAACCCTGTTACTGGTGAAACACACTGTTTTCAAACATTGAATTCATTCAGAAATAATTTTCTCGATCAGGGGCGTGTTGCGGCTCGTCGTTTGGGGGAGGCATGGCTTAATTGGCCGGGGCATTCAAAATTGTTAGGTGGTGTGGGTTTTTACCCCAATCCTGAGAATTGCCCGAGAGAAGTCTATAACCTGTACACAGGGTTGAGTGTTGAAGCCGTTGCGGGTGATGTAACACCTTACCTTGAACACTTAGAAAAAGTGATTTGTGCAGGGGATAGTGAAACCTATCAATACCTTATTGGTTGGTTAGCTCATTTGTTTCAAAAGCCGGAAGAAAAGCCCTCTGTTGCCATTGTGATGAAATCCATAGAGGGAACAGGTAAGGGGTCAATGGTTCGCCCATTGTTAGAAATACTAGGCATGTACGCTATTCAAGTGAATGGTTCTGGCCAAATAGCAGGACGCTTTAACAGTACCATAGCTAATAAGTTATTTGTGTTTGTGGATGAGGCTGATTTAACTGATGGGCGCACAGCAGAAAAGCTAAAGGCAATTATCAGTGAGGAGACCGTTAACTTAGAGAGAAAGGGTAAAGATCCCGAAATCATGCCGAACTATGCCCGTTTTATATTCGCCAGTAACCGCGACAGGGTAATTAATGCCGGCTTACGGGAAAGGCGTTACCTTGTGTTAGAACCCGATATTATTTATGCACAAAACAAAGGTTATTTTGACCGTTTACACCAGTGGATAAATGACAATGGCGCACAGAAATTATTAGCGTGGTTATTGTCTTATGACCTAGTGAATTTTGATCCAAGACGTGCCCCTGTTACCGCTGCATTAGTGGAAGAAAAACTAGCCAGTATGCCGCCTGTCTATCAATTCTTCTACAGCGAGTTATGGAGCCAGCAGCCGTTTAAATCCCAAAATAGGATTTATGCAACTGAGTTGGTGGACTCTTTTATGCTTTGGAGTGAGGCTAACGGAGAAAATATAAAGCCACCTGCAGCGCGTTCCACTGTTGGGCGAATTATGAGGACGTTGGGGATTCAAGTCGCTGGACGTTCTGATAGAGGCAATGGGCGATATTATGATCTCCCTGCTATCGATGAAATAAAAGCCTCGTTTGCGGCAATATTGGGGGAAAAGACTGAAAAGCTATTTACATAACACATGCACAAGCAATTTGCTGTACCACCTAACCCAATACCGATGATGTACTGATAAATAAAGGCTTTAAGGTTGGTATAGCAAAAGGTACAGGTAAAATTATAGCTATACCACCTATACATAAATCGGTATAGGTGGGCTAGGTTAATAAACAATCAAACCACATTGAAAACCACTTTAATTATTTGTTTTAAAATGGATTATTACTAGGTGGTACTGGTGGGATAGCAAAAGTAGCGATTTTACTAGAAAGAATCATTTAGAGTGAATAATAACCAATATAGGATTAAGAATATGAACGATATGACAACATTGCGTAATGAATATTTAGATGATCGTCAAATTGATAGTTTAGAAACTATGTCCCTTGAGGAATATAAATATCATGTAGAAGCCGACCACTTTTTATTTGTGGAGGGGCACGGGTTTTTAGTGGACGATTTTACAGGTCGGCCTTTTGCTAAAAGCCAAGAGCAGCTGGATATATTCATTGCTTACTTGCAAGAAATGCGCGAGAAAATGCCAAAACATGATAAGCGATATCGCTAAAAGTAAAGTTATGTAAATTAATATTACTCATGTTTTCGGATGCTTACTGCATCATACTTGGGGTGTTTTCTTTAAATTTTTCAGATATATATTAAGAAGTGGCACTCAGACGTGAGCCGCCACTTGACCGTTTAATCCTTGCTCCTCAGACAGGCATCTCCAGTTAAACGGTCATCCCCTTTCTCGAGCTGGTTTCACGTCTTAACATTTATTGTTTACGGAAACCACTTCATGAAAAAACTTATCGAATTACGCCAACAAAAGGCAACTCTCACCGAGCAAATGCGCTCATTGCTTACCAAAGCAGAAACCGAAAAACGTTCACTCACCGAAGATGAAGCGAAAAACTTTGATGAATTGCGTAGTCAGTCGGAATCCCTCAATACTGAAATTGCCCGCTATGAAGCGATTGCAGATGAAGAACGCAGCCAAGCAGGTAAACACGTATTAGGTGATAAAACCGTCAGTAATGATGAATTACGTCATTATATCCTGACAGGGGAAACCCGTACTTTATCTACTGGGGTTCCGGCTGATGGTGGCTATACCGTTATTCCTGAGTTGAATAAGCAAATTATGCAGCAATTAACCGATGATTCGGTAATGCGTAAAATTTGTACCATCAAAACCACTCATAGCAACGAATATAAACAATTGGTTTCTGTCGGTGGGGCAAAGGTCAATCACGGTGAAGAGGGGCAAGCCCGTACCGAAACTGGCACTCCAAAATTAGAAGAAGTCAGTATCAAATTATTCCCTATCTATGCCTATCCAAAAACTACCCAAGAAATCATTGATTTTAGTGATGTTGATATTCTGGGCTGGTTAAGCACTGAAATTGGCGACACGTTTGTTGATACCGAAGAAACGGATCTAGTCACGGGTGATGGTACGAAAAAAGCAAAAGGTTTCTTAGCTTACCCTCGTGAAACCAAAGCTGATAAAGATCGCGCATTCGGTACATTGGAAAAACTCGACGTTGCTGCCATTGATGCTGATAGCTTGATTGACCTGAAATTTAAATTACGTGCGAAATACCGTAAAAATGCCGTTTGGGTGATGAATTCTAATACTGCCGCTAAAGTGCAGAAGCTGAAAAATGGCAATGGTGATTATATCTGGCGTGACCGCTTACAGTCTGGCGATCCAGATACCCTGCTAGGCTTGTCAGTTCATTACCTCGAAAATATGGCTGATGATGTGATTGCATTGGGTGACTTTAAACGGGGTTATTTCATTGTGGATCATGAAACAGGTACGCGCACTCGCCCTGACAATATCACTGAGCCGGGCTTTATCAAAGTTCACACCGATAAATATTTAGGGGGTGGGCTGGTGGATTCTAACGCGATTAAGGTGTTGGAAGTCAAAGCCGCCGGTAAATAACAGAGGGGGCGTTAAGCCCCTTTCTTGTCAGGAATACCTATGAAAAATACCGATTTAGAAATTCGTACTGCGACCCTTTCAGCCAGTGATAAAAAGCTGGTGGGCTATGTCATTAAGTGGAATAGCCGTTCTCATGTGCTTTGGGATGAATTTGTTGAACAGTTTGCACAAAACGCCTTTAGCAACAGTTTATCCAGTGGGGCTGATGTTCGCGCACTCTACGAACATGATTACACCAACTTATTAGGTCGTACCATCTCTGGCACATTACAACTCACCGAAGATGCGACAGGGTTACGTTTTGAGTTAACTCCACCCGATACACAATTAGGGCGTGATGTGCTCACGTTGGTTGAACGTGGGGATATTGACGGTATGAGCTTTGGCTTTCGAGCGATTAAAGACCAGTGGGATATTAGTCAAGAGCCATATGTTCGTACTGTTTTAGAGGCTGAACTACGCGAAATCACGATCACCAGTTTACCTGCTTACCCTGATAGTGGGGTAGAGATTGCTAAACGTTCATTAACTACCCCTAAACCTCAATCCCCTGATTTGAGGGAAAAATGGTTGATGTTATCTGAGGTGGAATAATGTGGCCATTCAAACGTAAATCATCTGAATCCCGTCGCATGAGTATTGATGAATTTCTTTCGCTGGTGGGAATATCGAATACCAATTCCGGTGAACATGTTAGCTCATCAACGGCAGAGGGATTACCAGCGGTGATGAATGCCGTCACTGTAATTAGTGAAGCTATTGCCTCAATGCCGTGTTTTTTGTATCGAGTCCACAATGATAAAGGACGCGAATCAAGAGAATGGTTAAGCGATCATCCCGTTGATTATCTACTTAATGAAAACCCAAATGATTGTCAGACCGCTTTTCAATTTAAGCGTACGTTAATGCGTCACTGTTTATTAAATGGCAACGCTTATGCAGTGATTACGTGGGGTAAAGACGGACAGCCAAAATCGATACATCCTTACTCACCTAGTACGGTAGTTATCAATCGATTAGGCGAGCATCGATACAGCTACACCATTACCGAACCCTATAGCGGCAAGGTGAAAACCTACTTGCAAGAAGAAATCTTACATTTACGTTATGCCACCGATGACGGCTTTTTAGGTCGTTCCCCTGTCACTATTTGCCGTGAAACATTGGGATTAGGGTTAGCCCAACAGCGTCATGGAGCTAGCATCATGAAAGATGGCATGATGGCATCGGGGATCATTAAATCGGGTGAGTGGCTCGATAGCATCAAGGGAGCTAAGGCACTGGAAGCCTTAGAACGCTATAAAGGGGCGCGAAATGCAGGGAAAACCCCCATTCTTGAGGGTGGCATGGAATATGAGCAGTTAGGCATGAGTAACCAAGATGCAGAGTGGCTAGCTTCACGTCGATTCACCATTGAAGATATCGCCCGTATGTTCAATATCAGCCCCATCTTTTTACAGGAATACTCAAACAGTACCTACAGCAACTTTAGTGAGGCAAGCCGAGCCTTGCTCACTATCACCATGCGCCCGTGGTTAGCTAACTTTGAGCAGCAAATCAAATCTGCCTTGTTACTCACTTCACCTGTACCGAATGTGCGTTATCAGGTGGAATTTGATACAGCTGATTTACTCCGCGCTAACCCTACGGAGCGTTTTAGAAGTTATGAAACCGCCATTAAATCCGGTGTCATGTGCCCGAATGAAGCCCGTGAGCGTGAGGGATTGCCACCGCGTGAGGGTGGGGATGAATTTAGTCAGGCTTGGAAGCAGACAGTAGAAGTCAAAAAAGAGTCTGACGAGGTGAAAGAGTGAAAGCAGGACGATTAAGACACCAAATAACCATTCAAAAAGCGGAAATTAGCCGTGATGAATATGGTTCTGTTATTACTCGTTGGGTCGATATAGCCACCGTTGCCGCTGAGGTAAAAGCCATTAGCGGACGTGAGTTAATGGCATCGGGGATGATTATGAGTGAGGCAACTGTGCGTATCTGGTTGCGTTACCGTGCCGATATAACCGCCTCTCATCGTATTGTTTACCGCAAGCTGAACACAACCGGTACTCGATTTGGCATTGTCGCAGTGATCCCTGATGCAAAACACACCCTGTTAGAACTGCTTTGTAAGGGAGGCATATTTAATGATTAAGCCCGAAATCACGTTAGATGAAATGAAGCAACATTGCCGTATTGATGATGATTACGATGATGCCATATTAACTGTATATGCCGATGCCGCGCTGGAAGTTTGCCAACAACATATTGGTAAACGGTTTGATGATGGGTTGCCATTCACCCCAGCGATTAAGGTGGGCTGTCTGATGTATATCAGTATGCTCTATGAAAACCGTGAGATGGTGGGTAGTGATGGATTAAAAGAAGTGCCCCTCACTATTGGTTCTCTATGGTCAACCTATCGAGATGTGGGAGTGTACTAAATGGCGTGGCAACCGTTAAAGCGTTGTAGCTATCAGGGCTGTAAGCAGCGTGTGAAGTCTGGTCGATGTGATGAACATAAGCGAGAAGCCAGACGACAACAGGATAGCCAGCGCGGAACGCGAACGGAGCGAGGCTATAGCAATCAATGGGGCAGATACCGTTTACAGTACCTAAAAGCCAACCCGTTATGTGTGCATTGTCTGGAACAGGGTACATATACCCCAGCCGTTATTGTTGATCACATTATCCCGATTGAGGGTGACAGTGATGTGCTGTTCTGGCCTGAATACAACCATCAACCACTCTGCCAGTCTTGCCATAACCGAAAAACACAGCAACAAGACCCAATAACCAAGCAAAAGCGTAAAAACGGTGTTTATAGAGAGTTGGAAGCAAAAGCAGCACAGCATCATGATTGGCGACACGAGTATAACCAAAATGCGTGAAGATGAAATAAATCAGCTAGTTAAAGGACTACTAAGGCACAGTGAGCCGTACCGTAATCGGCAACAAAAAGCGCCTACAAAGCCTGTAGCAAGGCGTGTAACACAACGTGATAAAGAGCTAATGGATTGCTTTAGAAACCGTTAGAAAGGCACACAGAGGGGGTGGGGGCATCAAAAATGACAAACGCCCTCTTCTCAGGAACCGACCATCCCCTCTAATTTTTACGCACGGCAATTTTTTTGAAAATAATTTACTAGGAAATAGAGATAGTTATGGCAAGAGCACCCAAACCCCCTGTTTATCTTAATGAGATAGCCGCCAAAGAGTGGAAAGCAAAAGCCAAAATATTGGCTGAACGCGATGATCTTACTTTAGCGGATTGGAACAATTTAGAATTGTATTGCGTCAATTATTCAATGTACCGCAAAGCCGTTGAGGACTTAGACAATCGGGGGTTTAGTATTATCAATAGCCAAGGTAGCGAGAGTCGAAATCCCTCACTCAGTGCCAAGGCTGATGCTGAAAAAATCATGATAAAAATGTCCTCACTACTTGGGTTTGACCCGGTTTCTCGTCGTAAAAATCCAATTGAAACAGACGAAGAGGACGAGTTAGATCGCCTATGAACGCATGGGAGCAGTACGCGAGTGACATTAAAACAGGCAAAATTCCTGCCTGTCAGCGGCTAAAACAAGCCGTTGAGCGTTACTATAATGACTTAAATAACCCGCTTTACATCTTTGATAATGAGATTGTAGAGCGTTTTATCGGGTTCTCTCGTGTTTGTCCTCATGTCAAAGGGCACTTGCGAGGTAAGCCGATAGAGTTAGAACCGTGGCAGCAATTTGCTTTTGCTAATCTCCTTGGTTTCAAGGTGGCTGCAACGGGGCGCAGAAAGTACCGCAGTGCCTATATTCAAGTTCCCCGTAAAAATGCTAAATCTACCGTAGCTGCGATTCTGGCCAACTGGTTTTTAGTGATGGAAAGTGGACAACAAGATATTTATACCGCAGCTGTGAGCCGAGATCAGGCGCGTATTGTGTTTGATGATGCCCGTCAAATGTGTGTGTTATCTAAACCACTTAAAAAACGGGTAGCCATACAGCAACATAAAGTCGTTAATCCTAAGCGAAATAGCATATTAAAGCCCCTCGCAGCGAAGGCGGCAACCATTGAGGGAACAAACCCCAGCCTATCTATTGTTGATGAATATCACTTGCACCCAGATAATGCGGTCTATTCTGCCCTTGAATTGGGGATGGGAGCACGTCCAGAGGGGATTTTATTTGCTATCACCACGGCAGGGAGCAATGTTATTTCAGCCTGTAAACAGCATTATGATTATTGCTGTCAAATTCTCGCAGGTGAAGAACAAAACGAATCCCTGTTTGCTTTGATTTATGAGCTGGACGATGAGAAAGAAATTGACGATGAACGCCTGTGGATAAAAGCAAACCCAAATTTAAATGTGTCGGTCGATGGTGATGGGCTGTATGACACGATACAAAAGGCACGAGGCATCCCCTCTCAGTGGACAGAAATGTTAACCAAACGCTTTAATATCTGGTGTCAGGGGGAAACGCCGTGGATGGGTGAAGGCGCATGGTTGGCGTGTAAAATGGACTATGCCGAAACTGATCTTAAAGGCTTAGAGTGTTACTCAGGGATGGATTTATCTTCTACAGGGGATATCACCAGCGTGTGCTATACCTTTCCTGTCGATAATGAATTGTTGTTATTGACCCGTCACTATATCCCCGAAGCCCAGCTACAGAACCCAGCCAATAAGAACAGAGCTATTTATCGCCAATGGGTTAAATCGAGCTGGCTACGAACCACGCCCGGAGATTGCATTGATTATGATCGCATTCGTGATGATGTGCTCAGGGATAGCCAAGTCTTTGATATTAAACTCACAGGCTTTGATACGTGGAACGCCACCCACCTAAGAACCCAGCTACAGGGCGCAGGGCTAGACGTTGAGCCTTTCCCTCAAACCTATATGAAGTTTAGTCCTGTAGCGAAATCCGCCGAGGTATTCGTTAACCGTAAAATCATCCGTCACAATGGCGATCCGGTGCTTGCGTGGGCTATGGCTAATGTGGTGATGGAAACAGATGCAAATGCCAATATTAAACCGAATAAAAAGAAGTCAGCAAACAAAATTGACCCGGCTATCGCGTTCTTAATGAGTTTTGGCACATGGCAGATTGAACATGAAGATTTTGCTTTCAATTTAACAGGTGAACAAAAAGAACGTTTAGCCTCTTTTGATGGCGTATAACTCATTGATTTAGTTATACCTAATTTGGATTAAAAGTAATGAAAAAGAAAAAAGTGAAATTGAACCCAATAGCCACCATTACCGGAGTAGTAACGAAATGCCCTCAGCGAGTCGCTACAACTACTGATAAGGTGATGGTGTCAATGATGGTTGAAGTACAGAGTGATAAACGTAGTAATTACCCCATGAGGGTTACAGGTTTTGATGAACGGGCATTGAGTTTGATGTTATGCCGAAAGGGGCAAATAGTTACGATTACTGGAAGATCTTCCTACTGGCATGGCTACCAGTTAGTTATGCAAGATATTAGTTTACCCTAACACATTCACCCTCAATAAAATCTTCCCCATTATCTTCATATTTAACAAGGTTACATTGTCCTGGTAAACCGTATCGGCTAACAACGCAACGAACACCAGGGGAATCACCAGATCCTTGAGTCCGATTTTGACGCCTTTCATAGCTTGATACTTTTTCTAATAACCCGTCAGCAACCATGCTATCTAGCGTTCTACGTGCTGATTCAACAATACTTTTCTTATCAAAAGAATCCATACCATTGAGTATGTAAGCAACTCCAGCAACGTCAAAAGGTGGCGCGCCTATTTCACTAGTCACCCATTCGAGGTTATCAGCAGCAAACAAATTCATTATTTCTTTTTTACGTTTAGTTATTCTCATTTGTGTAATTCCTTATTGTGGGTGCTATCTATCCTACAATAAGGGCAGGGATAGGTACAGTAGACAGATGCCTTATTGTAGGCATCTTCTATCCTACATTAAGAGGTTTTAGGAGCATATGCTTCAATAAACTATTAGGTCTTGTTTTGCTAATCAAACAAGGGGAGAGGGAAGGGGAATCTACATACTTACAGTTTTGTATCTATCTTATAAAGTGTTTGTGTGGCTGTTCGGATTTCTATGTATAAACAATTGTATAAACATAAACAAAAAAGCACTCCTTGAAAAACAAGAAGTGCTTTTAAAAACAAAGCATTAACCGACTAGGATTAATTCATGCCGTATTTTTTCAGCTTCTTACGCAGAGTCCCACGGTTGATACCCATCATCAGGGCTGCACGGGTCTGGTTCCCACGGGTATATTGCATAACCATGTCCAACAAAGGCTGTTCTACCTCAGCCAATACCAGCTCATATAAATCATTAACATCTTGGTTATTTAATTGAGCAAAATAGTTCTTCAGTGCTTGCTTAACTGAGTCACGTAACGGTTTTTGAGTTACTTGATCTTGTGAATTTACAGTAGCAACGGTTAGTACGTCAGAATTTACGCGTTGTTCGAACATAGTTCTGTCAGCTCTTATCTTTATTTACGCAAAAATTTTCAAAAAATGCTTCCAACACCTCCAGCTGTTCGCTGGCATCCTCAATGGTGTTGAATAAGCGCCGAAACTGGTCATCAGGTGCATGTTCTTGGAGATACCAAGAAACATGTTTGCGCGCTATACGGGCTCCTTTGCCTTGACCGTAAAAGTCGTGCAATTCCCGTACATGCCCTAACATAATGCTTTTCACTTCTGCCATTGGCATTGGTGGCAATATTTCACCTGTGTCCAGATAATGCTGGATTTCCCGGAAGATCCAGGGTCTTCCCTGAGCTGCTCTACCTACCATCAAGGCATCCGCCCCTGTGTAGTCTAAAACAGCCCTGGCTTTTAGCGGGTCAGTAATGTCGCCATTGGCAATAACCGGAATGGTAACAGTCTGCTTAACTGCCCGAATGTTGTCATATTCAGCTTCCCCATTAAACAGACAGGCTCTAGTTCTGCCGTGAATGGTGAGCGCTTGAATGCCACAATCTTCGGCCAATTTGGCAATCTCTATGCAGTTTCGCTCTTCAGGTGACCAGCCTGTGCGGATCTTAAGTGTTACGGGCACATTCACTGATTTTACAACGCCTTCTAGAATCGACTTAACGATGTCTGGATAACGCAGCAGTGCTGAGCCTGCAAGCTTACGATTCACTTTTTTAGCTGGACAGCCCATATTGATATCGATGATTTGGGCACCACTCTCAACATTGATTTGAGCCGCAGCAGCCATTTCATCGGGATCATTGCCAGCTATCTGAACAGAACGTACCCCAAGTTCATCGCGATGAACCATCCTGAGCCTAGATTTGTCGGTCTTCCAAACTTGAGGATTAGAAGAAAGCATTTCTGATACTGTCATCCCCGCACCCATGTCATAACAGAGCGACCTAAATGGTTTATCTGTAATGCCTGCCATGGGGGCAGCAATAAGACAGTTTCTCAACTGATATTGTCCGATTCGCATAACTAAATGGGGGCCATACTGTGACTGCAAGGGCGCGTATATTACGCATTTTTTACGAGATATGAAAGGACAAACTTTGAGCAAACGGTTATTTATCACTAATTTTTTTATCTTGCATTTTTGCAAATAATAAATTAGTTATATTTAACAAATGGTTAGATAGATATTATAACGATTTATTAAAATAACTGTTGCATCGTTCAAATCTCGTGCAGAACAGATTATCGCCAGCTACTGAGCAATATTTGAGCTATAAGATAATCTATTCTACCGTTTTTTTCAAAGAAATTATTCTCTGATTTTTATAAAAATTATCTCAAAAACGCTTGACACCTGTAATGCGGCACCATTCATCTTTTTCTGTAACAGGGTCAATTTTAAAGGTTTCTTGATAAGCATCTGCGACACTTTCGGCTTGGGTTGCTAGCACACCAGAAAGTCCTAGTAAGCCACCGGCACGAGGTAGAACGCTTATCATTGGTGCGAGTTCACGTAAAGGGCCTGCTAGGATGTTAGCGACAACGACGTCAGCTTGTAGATCGTTAGGCTGATCTTTCGGTAGATACAGCGATAAACGCTCTGATACGCCGTTACGCTTCGCATTATCACGGCTAGCGATAATTGCTTGAGGGTCGATATCAATACCAATGGCATGAGCAGCGCCTAATTTCAGTGCGGCAATGGCTAAAATACCTGAGCCACACCCAAAATCGATAACTGTTTTACCTTCCAGATCAAGCCCATCTAACCACTGAAGGCATAGTGAGGTTGTTGGGTGAGTCCCTGTACCAAATGCTAACCCGGGATCTAACATAACATTGACCGCTGTTGGGTCAGGAACATCACGCCAGCTTGGGCAGATCCACAAACGGTCACCAAAACGCATAGGGTGGAAGTTATCCATCCATTCTCTTTCCCAGTCTTTGTCTTCTAATTGTTCAATTTTATGGACAAATCCACTTCCTAGTAACGGACTATTTTCTAATTGAGCAACCACCCATTTCATATCGGTTTCTGCATCATATAGGCCAATTACATCGGTATCACCCCAAAGGCGCGTTTCTCCAGGAAGAGGTTCAAAAACAGGGGTATCGTGACTATCTTGAAACGTGACAGACACAGCACCGCTTTCGATTAACTCATCGCCAAGGGCTTCGGCATCTTTTGCAGTTGAGTTTATTTTGATTTGGATCCAAGGCATATTAATCTCTTATTTTAAAATTCTAATTCGTTGATGTTTCAATTATTGGCGATTGTACTGGATTTTTGCCAAAAAGATTACCCACAAGAAAGGCAATAAGACTAAAAATCAATGATGGGACGATAGCGTGAAAGCCCATGAGCTCGATTTTAAAGCTAGCCAAAAGGGCGTAACTGACTCCGCCAATCACCATGCCACTAATAGCGCCTGTGCCGTTGGCTTTTTCCCAATAGAGCCCAAGAATTAATGGCCATAGGAAAACCGCTTCCAGCCCGCCAAAGGCCAATAAATTTAGCCAAATAATCATTTGAGGAGGGTTCCATGCAGCGATCAGCAGCAATGCCCCTAGGATCAAGGTAGAGTAGCTGGAGATATGGGCGAGCTTTTTCTCATTTTTAATTTGTGAAGGCGCTGCATTTAGATAGATATCTTTAACAATTGTGGCTGAGGATTGCAATAACTGCGCGTTGATCGTTGACATGATGGCAGCCATTGGAGCCGCTAAGAATATACCCGCCGCAAATGGGGGGAGTACTTGTACCATTAAGGTTGGGATCACTTGGTCTGGGATCGTTAAATCAGGTAAAATCGCTCGCCCTAATGCTCCGGCAAAGTGCATGCCAAACATTAATATCGCCATTACGATGGTACCTAAAATAATCCCACGGTGTACAGCTTTACTGTCTTTGTATGAAATACAGCGCACTGCCGTATGAGGTAAACCAATGACCCCGAAGCACACTAGAACCCAAAAGGAGGCTAAGAACGGACCACTTAAAATATCATCAGCCCCTTCCGGTGAAACCAGTTTTGGATCAATAGACTGCATTTTTTCAATTGCAGCAGGGAGCCCGCCTGCATGGTAGATGATAGCTACAAGTAAAATCACCGTACCTAATAACATAACTAACCCTTGTAGCGCGTCATTGAGTACGCTGGCTCTGAAACCGCCAATCGCGGTATACAGTGCAATAGAAACCCCAAAAATCATTAATCCATAGGTATATGGGATACCTGCCGCAGTTTCTAGTAACCTTGCTCCGCCAATAAACTGTACTGTCATTGCCCCAAAAAAGGCGATTAACAGGCTAATACTGGCAAACCACACTAAGAAACGGCTTTGGTAACGTGCATACAGCATATCGTTAAGCGTCACTGCATTGTATCGACGTGCCAAAATCGCAAATTTTTTGCCTAATACTCCAAGAGACAGCCAAATTGCAGGCAGCTGGATCATGGCAAGTAGTACCCAGCCTAAGCCATATTTATAAGCGGCTCCTGGCCCGCCAATAAACGAGCTTGCGCTGATATAGGTGGCTGTTATGGTCATTGCAAGGACAAAACCGCCCATTGAACGATTTCCTAAGAAATATTCATTGAGAAACTCGCCTTTTGTTCGTTTTTTATAAGCATAAACAGATAACAGAAAGACCAGTGAAAGGTAGCCGATGAGAGGCAGGAGAACTTCAATTTGCATCATTCTCCTCCAAAGAGATATCTTTAAAAATAATTTTAACCATCATAATGCATAGTAAAATAAATATGATGGGGAGAATTAGGCACGACCATTCAAACCATAATGGCAATCCTGTCACTCCGAGTACATTGCTTGGAATATAGGCACAAATGACCCAGCCTATCATGTAGGCTATGGTCAAATACAGTGACCAACGGGCTTCTTTATTTGATTGAAGAAAACGTTTATCCATCCGTTTTTCCCCTCGTTCTGGCAAAAATAATCAGCGATTGTACGATAATCCGAGAGAGGAGTGTAAAAAATTCCTGATAAACCGTAGGGGGGAAGGTGAGGACTCCATATTAAATGGATTATTTGCATTACAAACAAGATTCATGAAAGTAAAATTTGCAAGATAAGCATCACAGACATCAAAAAAATCACCAGAGATGATAATAATAAAAAGAACCGATTATCTATTTTTAAGCCGAACTTTGGGTACTCTGGTGTGAGGGTTCTCTTCAAACTGATAAGTAGCAAAAGTAAGACACCTAAGCTGGCACCGACTAACATATACCAAGAGGGAGTGAGTAAACCGGAACGCAAAAATAAAAACACGTTCAATGCCAATAGAAGTAAAGTCCGACTCCATGCTTGCTGAGTTCTTTCGGGTTGCAGACCAGGATCGCGCATAATAAACCTAAAGTAAGATATGGAATAATGAAAAAATTGCTGAGATAACAATAAATAATGTTATCAAATATAAGACAGGAGTATACGGCAGCGGTTTATCGTGACGCATCGCTATTTCATTTTGTTTCCACCGGTATGATGCCATAATTGCGATGATCCCTCCCGCTGAGGCAAGTAAAAGAGTGAGAGCTAGTTTTATCCACGGGTATTCGCTTATGTGTAAAAGCTGTTCAATCGCAATCGCACCAGCCAGAAAGGCTAATGCCGTTCTAATCCATGCAAGAAAGGTTCTCTCATTGGCAAGAGAGAAACGATAATCCGGTGTTTTTCCAGACGTTTTCCAATCCTCTTTTGGTTTTTTCATTATATATTTTCTCTATTTTATACGTTTGTCTGTAAAGAAATATTGAGAAGAAACTCACAAAACAATGATCTTAATGTGGGCTTTCTTGACCTGATGATATATTAATCTAAATGTTATAACAATATAACAAAGTATCTTACCTTATTAAGCCCTAAGAGAGGCATTATGGATCTCGATAAAATAGCTAAAAAAATAATTGAACTATCAGGTGGCTATGACAATTTTGTTCACGTCACTAATTGTATGACCCGCGTTAGAATGACACTGAAAGATGAAGGAAAAGCAGATATTGCAGGATTAAAATCTTTACCAAGTGTGTTAGGTGTCGTGAGTGATGAAACTCTACAAGTTATTGTTGGACCAGGAAAATGTAATAATATCGCTGATGCGATTAATCAACTGTTGAACTCTGATGAAGAGCGAGAACAGCTTCCGCCTACCGATACATTTGCTGAAAGTGATGTGTTAGCTAAAGCGGAAATTGCTAGAAATAAAGCAAAGAAAAAGACACCGGTTAAAGCGGTGCTAAGAAGTATAGCGAATATTTTTGTCCCATTATTACCAGGTTTAATAGCCGCAGGTACATTAATGGGGATCAACAATATTATTGTAAATTCTGCACATGCAGAAGCGCTGGCTCAGGGAATTCAAGCAACTGCAAACATGTCAGCAGCCCAAGTTATTTTGCAACAAAAAGGGTTGTTAGAAATTAGCACCATTATGGGTATTATCGCGAGCGGTTTGTTTAGCTTATTAGCGGTATTTACGGGTATTTTTGCAGCTAAAGAGTTCAAAGGAACAGAAATACTCGGAGGGATTTTAGGGGCGATAACGATAGCTCCTCAAGTTGCCGTTTTAGGATTAACACCGGGACAAGGAGGGTTAATTGGGGTTATTTTTGCGGTTTGGGTCAGTTGCTGGTTAGAAAAGAGGCTGCGCCGCTATATCCCTAGTATGATAGATGTGATTGCAACGCCAACCTTAACCATCATCATTATGACGGCATTTTTGTTATTCGGTATTATGCCCGTTGCAGGTGTTATTTCGAATGGTATTTTAGGCTCCTTAGCGGGTATTTTAGAGCACGGTGGTTTAGCTGCGGGTTTTATTCTATCGTCCTTATTCCCATTCTTAATTTCTCTTGGTTTACATCAAGGGCTCATTCCTATTCATCTTGAGCTAATTCAAGCCACTGGTAGTTCACAATTATTTGCCATCCAAATCATGAGTAACTCTGGCATGGTAGGGGCTGCGATTGCTGTTTTATTGTTAACGAAAGACCCTGTCATGAAACGTGTTGCAAAAGGGGCGATCCCAACCAGTATTTTAGCGGTGGGTGAACCTACTATTTTTGGTGTAAATATCCCAGCGGGTTTTGCATTTATTACAGGTTCAATTGGTGCAGGTTTTGGTGGGATGATGATTGTCTTGCTAGATGTTACTGCTAATGGAGTAGGGGCTGCGGGGCTGTCTGCATTGCCACTGATTGCGGATGGTAAATATCTTCAATACATTTTTAGTTGGTTGGTGGGAGCGAGTATTGCATTTGTACTGACTTATTTTGTTGGACGCATTAGAAAATATCAATAATTAAGGAATTAATAATGAAAGCTGTAATGTTAATGTTTGATTCATTGAATAAACATATGTTGTCGGCTTACGGCTGCCAAACAACGATTACACCTAATTTTGAACGATTACGTAAACGCGCTCTTAAATTTGATAATTTTTATGTTGGCAGTATGCCTTGCATGCCAGCAAGAAGGGAGTTACACACAGGTCGATATAACTTTCTTCATCGTAGCTGGGGACCGATTGAACCTTTTGATGAATCAATGCCTGAAATACTAAAAAAGCAAGGGATTCACACTCATCTAGTGACTGACCACAAACATTATTGGCGTGATGGTGGAGCAACTTATCACTCTCGCTTTTCAACTTACGAATTCATTCGTGGGCAAGAGGGGGATAGCTGGAAAGGTGTGGTGAATAAGCCAGTTGTTCACTATGAATCTGGAGAGCCTGAAGAAAATAAACAACGTAAAATCGCCAGTCGTACTCAACACTTGATCAACCAACAGTATATGCAGGATGAAAAAGATCATCCTTTGGTCAAAACTATAAATCATGGAATTGAGTTTATAGAGACCAATCAGAAAGATGATAATTGGTTTTTGCAATTAGAGTGTTTTGATCCTCATGAGCCGTTTTATGTGCCTGAAAAATACTTGAAATTATATGGGTTATCGAATAATGATTTTGATGGATGGCCACCTTATTACTTAGTGACTGAAGATGAATCGCAGCAGAAAGTGATCCGTGGATTTTATCAAGCGCTAGTAACAATGGTTGATGCTTATGTTGGTCAAGTTTTAGATGTATTTGATAAATATAATTTGTGGGAAGATACGCTACTAATCGTGAATACGGATCACGGCTTTTTACTAGGTGAACATGATTGGTGGGGGAAAAACATTATGCCTTTGTATAATGAAATCGCCAACACGCCATTCTTTATTTGTCATCCGCAAATTAACTCGGCAAATGAGTCACGCCAAATGTTGGCTCAAACAATTGATATACCGGTGACATTGCTTGATTACTTTAATGCACCAATCCCTAAAAATATGCAAGGTAAGAGCCTATTAAAGGGATTAGCCAATGACGAGTCTATCCGTGAGTATGCTTTATTTGGTTATCATGGTTGCCAAATTAACATTACTGATGGTGAGTATGTTTATATGCGTTCCCCAGTGATCCACGGAACTCAGGAACTGTATGACTACACATTAATGCCAACACGAATTAACCGTCGTTTTACGCCAAAAGAGCTACAAGGTACTCAATTGCATGACGGGTTTGATTTCACCCAAGGATGTGCGGTTTTAAAAGTACCAGCAACCAGCGTAATGACTACTGATTCAGATAGATTCGGTCATCGTTTATACAATGTTAAATTAGATCCATTACAGACGTCACCTGTTACCAATAAGACGGTAGAGTTACGAATGTTGGAAAATCTACGTCTCATGATGATTGAAAATGATGCTCCAGCTGAACTGTATGCGCGATATGGTTTATCTAAAGATCAATCTGTTACCCTTGAACAAATTGAACGTGAGCATCAACAGGCGGGCGCTGCACAAACGATATTCGACCAATATCCAATTTCACAAGCGGTTAAATATGGTGGAATGTCATTACTACAGTATATTGAAACACGCCAATTAAATGAGATAAAAACACGATTTATTGAACAACTATCCAATGGAATGACGGAAGAACAACTGATTGCTTTCATTATTGATAATTTTCCAGTAGAAAACCATAATGAGCTTATGTACCGGGTGGCTCTGGAAATGAGATTAAAATAAACAAGAGCCATTACCCGGTGGAGATAAACTGGGTAATGGCAATTATGGTTATATGAAAAAACAACTCGATTATAGCACTCACTCAAAACCTCTTTATGCACAGGTTTATGACATATTAGTGGATAAACTTAATAAAGGTGAATATCGGAAGAATGATACATTTCCCACAGAAGCCGAATTCCAAGAAATGTTTGGGATCAGTCGTATAACGGCAAGAAGAGCGCTATCGGAATTAGAAAAAGAAGGCTATGTAAAACGTTCCCGTGGGGTTGGTACGTTAGTTATTCGTAACTCTAAAAAAGCGTACGCAACCATCCATACACAAATATTAGGGGCGTCAACAGAACGTATAAAAAGGAAAATCATTTCAATTACAAAAATGGTTCCCAGTGATGAAATATGCGAAATCATGAAACTGCCAAAAGGCACTATATTGATACGTGTAGAACGTGTGATTACAAAGGGAAAGTTCCCCATTCAATATAACTGTTTCTATTTTCCACCTTGCATTGAAAGTGTCAGTGAAGATGATCTAGAAGATTCTATTTATCTATTTTTAGAGGCTCAGGGGCTAAACTCTAACCATTATACAGAAAAATTATCTGCTGTTGTTCCTTCCCCACAAGAAATGGCATTACTGAACATTGATGAAAAAAAACCAGTGTTATCTCGACGCCGTGTGGATTATAACAAAAACAACGAAGCTATCTTGTATATGGAAGGGAGTTACCTTAGCGATTATTACGAATACAAAGTGAATGGTAGTTAATTTAGACCATCACAAAGAGGTTATTATGAAAAAAGCATTTCACATTATGGCAAAGCCAACAAGTTATCTGTGTAATTTAAAGTGTGATTACTGCTTTTATTTAGAAAAAGAACATCAAACTGGGTTTAATGATAAAAAACTCAAATGTATGGATGACAATACATTACGAGAATATATTCGTCAGTATATTGAATTATCGCCAAGCCAGGAAATTGATTTTACTTGGCAAGGTGGCGAACCATTAATGGCCGGATTAGACTTTTTTCAAAAAGTTATCCGGTATCAACAGCGTTATGGTAAAGGTAAGCAAATATATAATAGTATCCAAACAAACGGAGTATTGCTAAATATTGATTGGGCTAAATTTTTAAAGGAACATCATTTTTTAGTGGGGATCTCTCTTGATGGTCCGCAGTGGCTTCATGATATTTATCGTAAATCTAATTCAGGTAATTCTGTTTTTGATAAAGTTATAAATGCGGTTAACTTACTCAAAGAACATCAAATTGATTTTAATATTTTGACGGTTATTAATAATGAAACGGCAAAATACCCTGAAGAAATTTACCAGTTTATTACTGAAAAATTGCAAGCTCATTATTTACAGTTTATCCCTGTGGTTGAATATGAAATAACAAATAGTAAATTTCAACATTTGAGTTACCCACAAGAATTGGGCGAAAAGCAATTAACACCATGGTCAATCACAGGGAAGCAATACGGAGATTTTATCCGTAAAGTTTTTGATCTTTGGGTAAGAAAAGATGTTGGTAGAGTATTCGTTCAGCTGTTTGATAATTCTCTCGCTGCGTGGTCTGGGGATATGCCAAGTTTTTGTGTGATGCAGCCTTCTTGCGGGTATGGGCTTGTCGCGGAGCAAAATGGGGATGTTTATAGCTGTGATCATTTTGTTTATCCTGAATTTAAGTTGGGTAATTTATTAAATAAGCCACTAAATAAGCTCGTTTACAGTAAGCAACAACAGCGTTTTGGCCAGCAAAAACTTAACCTCTCCTCGATGTGCCAACAATGTGAATTTAAGTTTGCGTGTCATGGCGGATGTCCGAAACATAGGACAACAAAAGTTGAAGGTAAATGGCATAATCATTTATGTGAAGGTTATAAAGCCATTTTTAGCCACATAAATCCCTATATGAAATATATGGCAAATGAACTACGCTTACATCGTCCTCCTGCCTCAGTGATGGATAATTTGCATTTATTTCAGCGCGTAGCACCTGTTGAAAATACAATTCCAATTCGTCATATCACTTAATTTTACCGCAAAAAAATACCGCACAGCATAGCTTTGCGGTATTTAATATGATAAATCAATGCGTTATATGGATGTTACTCCGCGATACCTAATTTTTTCTCTAAATAGTGGATGTTAGTGCCACCTTTTTGGAAATTTTCATCGCTCATAATCATTTGGTGCAGTTCGATATTGGTTTTGATCCCATCAACGATCAGCTCATTCAATGCGTTTTTCATGCGAGCAATCGCAATTTCACGAGTTTCACCATAGGTAATTAATTTACCAATCATTGAGTCATAATACGGCGGCACAGTATAGCCTGCGTAAATATGAGATTCCCAACGTACACCAAAGCCACCAGGTGAGTGGAAACGGGTAATTTTACCTGGACTCGGGATAAAGGTATTTGGGTCTTCTGCGTTGATACGGCACTCCATGGCATGACCACGAACTACGATATCTTCTTGTTTTACTGATAACGGCAAACCAGATGCAACGCGCAATTGTTCTTTGATCAAGTCAACACCGGTGATCATTTCAGTCACTGGATGCTCAACTTGAATACGGGTGTTCATTTCAATGAAATAGAACTCACCATTTTCGAACAAGAATTCAAAGGTACCAGCACCACGATAACCGATTTCAATACAGGCATTGGCACAGCGTTCACCGATATTACGGCGAATTTCAGGCGTAATACCTGGTGCAGGAGCCTCTTCAACCACTTTTTGGTGGCGACGTTGCATTGAACAGTCACGTTCAGCTAAGTAAACTGCGTGACCTTGACCGTCAGCCATGACTTGGATTTCAATATGACGAGGGTTTTCAAGGAATTTTTCCATGTAAACCATGTCATTATTGAACGCAGATTTTGCTTCCGCACGGGTGAGATTGATGGAAGATTCCAAATCTTTTTCGTTGCGAACCACTCGCATACCACGACCACCACCACCACCGGATGCTTTGATGATAACTGGGTAACCGATACGTTTTGCGATGGCTTTATTTTTCTCAGTGTCGTTACCTAATGGGCCATCAGACCCCGGAACGCAAGGAACTCCTGCTTTTTTCATCGCATTGATAGCGGAAACCTTATCACCCATCAGGCGGATGGTTTCAGCTTTTGGACCGATAAAAATGAAGCCAGAGTTTTCAACTTGTTCTGCGAAATCCGCATTTTCAGCCAAGAAACCATATCCTGGGTGAATAGCTTGTGCACCTGAAATTTCTGCTGCAGAAATAATTGCAGGGATATTCAGGTAGCTTTTCGCGGATGCAGCCGGACCGATACAGATTGTTTCATCAGCCAGCAACACGTGTTTTAGATCACTATCAGCCGTAGAGTGAACCGCTACAGTTTTGATGCCCAGTTCTTTACAGGCACGCAAAATACGTAGTGCGATTTCCCCTCGGTTAGCGATAACAATTTTTTCCAGCATGGAGACGCCTCGTTATTCGATGACAACTAATGGCTCGTCAAATTCTACTGCATCACCGTTTTGCAACAGAATGGCTTTAACTACACCTGCTTTGTCTGCTTCGATTTGGTTCATCATTTTCATTGCTTCCACAATGCAAAGCGGATCACCAACACTAACAGTTTGGCCAACTTCAACGAACGGTTTCGCTTCTGGGCTTGGTGCGCGGTAGAAAGTACCTACCATTGGGGAGCGAACTTGGTGACCCGCAACAGCAGCTGGTGCCGCAGGGGCAGCCATCGCTTCAGATGGTGCGACTGCATTAGCCAGTGCAGGCTGAGCAACAGGTGCTGAGTAATATTGTTGAGGAGCCGTCATGACCTGAGAAGCTGGAGCTACACGACTGATACGTACTGACTCTTCACCTTCAGAAATTTCCAGTTCAGAAATGCCAGACTCTTCGACCAGCTCGATAAGCTTTTTAATTTTACGAATATCCATGGATATGATTCCGTACTCTTATATTTAGATTGAATTAATTAGGCGCACGCGGTTAACCGCAGCTTGTAACGCAAAACTATAACCATCTGCACCTAGACCACAAATTACACCGACTGCTACATCGGAGAAATAAGAATGTTGGCGAAATGGCTCTCTAGCGTGCACATTAGACAGATGGATCTCAATAAACGGGATACAAACTGCCAGTAATGCATCACGTAGTGCAACACTGGTATGTGTGAATGCCGCCGGATTGATTAAAATAAAATCTGCATCATTACGTGCATCATGAATTTTATTAATTAGCTCAAACTCTGCATTTGACTGGAAGTGGCTCAATTTAACGCCTAGTTGGCACGCTTCTCGCTCAAGCTTAGTGACGATATCAGCAAGAGTCTGGTTACCGTATTTATCAGGTTCCCGCGTACCAAGTAGGTTTAGGTTCGGCCCATTCAAGAGCAAAATGTGAATATCTTCTGGCATTATGCTGCTATCTCCGACGATAATATCAATAGCCCGACAACATAACGCGATGCTGAGCGTTTGTCATCTTTTATCATAAAAATAAATAGATTTTCTACTGACAAAGTACGCCATTATAATTATTTCGTGGCATATAGCAGCAAAATACTGGTCTTATCAGAGAAATTGCCCGAAATTATTTTATCAATTGTACTGTAATCCCTATTTTCCAAGATGATCGCATCTATGATGTTATTTTTCGCAAAGATTGACTAGAGTACGGCCAGTAACTTCATTTTTTAGTAGTTTTTGGGCATATTCGACGGTGTCTTCTAATTTTATTTCTGAACTAACTTGCTCATAGAATGATGGGGGAAGTAGTTTAGCCAGACGTTGCCAAACTTTAGGCCGATTAGCAGCAGGATAATACACAGAATCCACACCTTGTAAGCGAACATTACGCAAAATAAATGGCATCACACTAGTCGGTAGATTAAATCCTCCGGCTAAACCACAAGCTGCAACAGCACCATTATAGTGAGTCTGTGCAAGAAGGTTAGCCAACAGTTCACCACCAACCGTATCAATAGCACCTGCCCATAACTGTTTATCTAATGGTTTTGCTGGATGAGTAAAATCACTGCGTGGTAATATCTTTTTAGCTCCTAAACTGTGTAAGTAGGCATTATTTTCTTCACGCCCTGAAATCGCAACAACGTCATAACCTAAAAGAGAAAGTAATTGAACAGCGGTACTGCCTACGCCACCACTTGCGCCACTGACGACAATTTCTCCTTTGTCAGGGGTGATATTAGCGTCTTCTAAAGCATTTACGCACAACATAGCGGTAAACCCCGCGGTTCCAATGGTCATGGCTTGCTTTAGTGATAAGTTTTCAGGTAGTGGCGTTAAATATTTCGAAGGAACTCTTGCCTGAGAAGCTAGCCCTCCCCAATGGGTTTCACCCACTCCCCATCCAGTGAGCAGGACATGTTGACCAACTTGGAATCGAGGATCTTCACTGTGGTGGATGACGCCAGAAAAATCAATGCCTGGTACCATAGGATATTGACGCACAACGCCTGCTTTTCCACAAATGGCTAATGCATCTTTATAATTTAATGTGGACCAGTGAATATCGACTATAACGTCCCCAGCAGGTAACATTTTTGTCGTTAATGGCTGGATATCAGAGACAATTTTTTCTTCTGATTGTTGTAGTACAAGAGCTTTCATTGTTCACTCCTAGTGAAATGATTAAATATGTACTTTCAAAGTGCCCAAAATTTGCGCCTATTTATTGACGTAGTAACAGTGTTTAAGCTATTAATATTGTAATTAATTTGTAAAAAAACATTTTTTTCTAGCATAAATAGGCTTTTATCATGCAAAATGTCTCATCCCGAGGAATTTATTTTGCGGCTGTACTAACTTGCCTCATTTTTAGTAAATGATAGAGCTTACACTTCGCTAATTCACCTAGTTTATGTCGGAAATAGCCAGTGTGTAGCAATAATGAAAAGAACTAAATATTATTTGAACTTGTTGCCACAATAAATTGTCACACTGGGGAGTAAAAGATGGAGTATATAACAACCAAAGGATAGATGGCTTTTTTACCTGTTTTTACCGATGAGTAAAAAAGTGAAATTAATATCTATTTTTGAGGTTTTTATCTGCTTCGTTTTGATAAGAAGCGTGTACAGTACAGTACGTGAAAATAGATGAATGAACCATATTTTTAGAAGCTGCTCATTAACGCCTTGAGAGCGCTTCAAGTGATTGGTAGAGTAGACGGGTTTTTATTCGTCCCCAGCTTGCAGGATAACTCTTTCGTTATGTTTAAAAAATTTCGTGGCATGTTTTCTAATGACCTGTCGATTGACTTGGGTACGGCCAATACCCTTATTTATGTCAAAGGACAAGGCGTAAAATTAAATGAACCCTCTGTAGTTGCTATTCGTCAAGACCGTTCTGGTTCGCCAAAAAATGTTGCGGCGGTTGGTGGTGAGGCAAAGCAGATGCTGGGACGTACACCTGGAAATATTTCTGCAATCAGGCCAATGAAAGATGGCGTTATCGCTGATTTCTTCCTGACGGAAAAAATGTTACAGCATTTTATCAAACAAGTTCATAGCAACAGCTTTTTACGACCCAGCCCACGTGTATTAGTCTGTGTACCCGTTGGTGCTACACAGGTTGAGCGCAAAGCTATTCGCGAATCAGCACTTAGTGCAGGGGCGCGTGAAGTATTCTTAATTGAAGAGCCAATGGCGGCTGCGATTGGTGCGGGTTTACCTGTATCTGAAGCAACGGGTTCAATGGTTGTTGATATCGGTGGTGGTACCACTGAGGTTGCTGTTATTTCGCTTAATGGTGTTGTTTATTCATCATCTGTACGTATTGGTGGTGACCGCTTTGATGAGTCCATCATTAACTATGTGCGTCGTAATTACGGTTCACTAATTGGTGAAGCGACCGCTGAACGCATCAAACACGGTATTGGCTCTGCATTCCCAACGGATGAAGTCTATGAAATTGAAGTCCGTGGTCGTAACCTTGCTGAAGGTGTACCGCGTGGTTTCAAAATGAATTCCAATGAAATTTTAGAAGCATTACAAGAACCACTGACAGGTATTGTTAGTGCGGTGATGTTAGCACTGGAACAGTGTCCACCTGAATTGGCATCTGATATTTCAGAGCGAGGTATGGTACTGACAGGTGGTGGTGCACTTCTTCGTAATTTAGATCGCTTATTGATGGAAGAAACGGGGATACCCGTTATCGTTGCGGAAGATCCTCTAACTTGCGTTGCTCGCGGTGGCGGCAAAGCATTAGAAATGATAGACATGCACGGTGGTGACCTGTTTAGCGAAGACTAAATGGCCAACTATAGGCAGCTAGGCCGCCCCTAGCTGCTTTGACTATTTTTGAACCACTGATATTAGCGAAACTTAGCCACACATGAAGCCCATTTTTAGGCGAGGTCCATCCCTACAGTTGCGCATTTTTTTTGCGGTAATCATCGCACTTGTGCTGGTGGTGATTGATCATCGATTTGAGCCTTTCAATAAAATCCGTAACTACTTAGACACGGCGGTTAGCCCATTCTATTTTGTCGCTAATGGCCCACGCCAGTTTCTCGATAATATCTCCGAAAGTTTTTCTTCACGAAAACAACTGCAATTTGAAAATAAAGCCTTACGCCAAGAGTTATTACTGAAAAAAGCGGATAACTTGCTACTTGAACAACTTAAACAAGAAAATGCACGTTTAAGGGAGCTCCTCGGCTCACCATTGCGTCAAGATGAGCATATGATGGTGACACAGGTCATTTCTGGTGCAAATACGCCATACCGTGATCAGGTTGTGATTGATAAAGGCAGCAATGAAGGCGTTTATGAAGGGCAACCTGTTATAAGTGATAAGGGCGTTGTGGGGCAAGTTGTTGGTGTTAGCAACTTTAATAGTCGAGTCTTATTAATATGCGATACAACCCACGCTATACCTGTCCAAGTATTGCGCAATGATGTACGCGTTATTGCTGCGGGAACAGGGTGCACAGATGATCTTCAATTGGAACCATTACCGGATAGTACCGATATTCGAGTGGGTGATGTGTTAGTGACATCAGGGTTAGGTGGTCGTTTCCCAGAAGGTTATCCTGTTGCTGTAGTTTCTGCGGTGAAACACGATACGCAGCGGGCTTATACGATCATTAGTGCAAGGCCAAGCGCCGAGTTACAGCGTTTACGTTACCTCCTTTTGTTATGGGGCAATGAAAGCGACCCTAAAACGCCATTGCAGCCATCAGAAGTCTATCGGGCAGCAAACGAACGTTTAATGAAAGTATTGCCGCAAGTATTACCTACCCCAAGTGAAATACAAGGCCCACCATTACCACCATCAATGGCTCCGGTACCACAACCATAGGTAAGGAATAAGTATGATGGTTATGGTTAGGAGAATGAATTAAATGAATGAGTATCGTGGTAATGGCCGGCCCATCATTTGGTTGTCTTTTATTATTGCATTGATTCTGCAAGTGATGCCGTGGCCGGAGCAGTTAAGTTTTTATCGGCCATCATGGCTTTTGCTGATCTTGACTTACTGGGTGATGGCATTGCCGCATCGTGTTAGTGTTGGCACGAGTTTTATTTTAGGGATTATTGTTGATTCCATTCAAGGTTCTGCATTGGGCGTTCATGCACTCTCTTTTAGCATTATTTGTTACCTTGTTGCCTATAAACACCAGCTATTGCGTAATATGGCTCTCTGGCAGCAAGCGTTGGTGATAGTGCTATTGTCTATTATCCAAGATCTTGCCGTGTTTTGGGCTGAATTTTTATCATCTCAGGTATTATTCCATCCACAAGTATTCTGGAATAGCTTGGTGAATGGTATTCTGTGGCCGTGGTTATTTTTACTTTTACGGAAAATTCGTCGGCAGTTTTCTATATGTTAGCGTTAATTTTCGTTACCGAGCCTGATTAGGAATACTTGCTTATGTGTTTAATTTACCTTGCGTCTGGTTCGCCTCGTCGACGTGAACTGGTTCAACACCTTAATTATACCTTTGAAATCTTACGTCCAGAGGTAGAGGAAAAGTGGCAGCCGGGTGAAACGCCTGAAGACTATGTTCAACGCCTTGCACGAGATAAATCATTAGCTGGGGTGGCAATTGCTCCTGAAGATTGGCCTGTATTGGGTGCGGATACTATTGTAGTGCTCGGTGGTAAAATTTTAGAAAAACCAAGAGATAACACACACGCAGAGGCCATGTTAAGCACACTATCAGGTAAAACACATCAAGTAATGACCGCGATTGCATTATCCAATCGCCAAGAAACACAACAAGCCCTGATTGTGACAGATGTGACCTTCCGAGCGTTATCTTTACTCGAAATACGAGAGTATATACAGTCAGGTGAGCCGATGGATAAAGCAGGAGCATATGCCATTCAAGGTAACGGTGGCCGTTTTATTCGTAAAATTAACGGCAGCTATCATGGTGTTGTTGGTTTACCACTGGTTGAAACAGACGAATTAATTCAACGATTTTTAGCGTTAGGTGATGGTAGGGGAAAGTCATGACAGCGGAACTATTAGTGAACATTACACCATCTGAAACGCGAGTTGCTTATATTGATGGTGGGATATTACAAGAAATACATGTGGAGCGAGAAGCAAAAAGAGGGCTAGTAGGGAATATTTACAAAGGCCGTGTGAGTCGCGTGTTACCTGGTATGCAGGCGGCCTTTGTTGATATTGGTCTAGATAAAGCGGCTTTTTTACATGCGTCTGACATCATGCCACATACAGAATGTATTGCAGGTGATGAACAAAAAAACTTTCATGTCAGAGACATCGCTGAGTTGGTCAAACAAGGCCAAGACTTAATTGTTCAGGTAGTGAAAGACCCTCTAGGAACGAAAGGCGCTCGCCTAACGACAGATATTACATTACCTTCTCGTTACTTAGTTTTTATGCCGGGAGCATCCCACGTGGGCGTATCCCAGCGTATTGAAAGCGAAGTAGAAAGGGAACGTTTGAAAGCCTGCGTTTCGCAGTATTGTGATGAAAATGGTGGCTTTATTATCCGTACCGCCGCAGAAGGGGTGGGGGAAGATGAAGTTAAACAAGACGCGGCTTTTTTAAAACGCTTGTGGACAAAAGTCATTGAGCGAAAAAAACGCAATGTGACCCGCACTAAAATATACGGTGAGTTAGCCCTCGCTAACCGTATTATTCGTGATTTTGCAGGTGCTCATCTTGATCGTATTCGCGTGGATTCACGCTTAACTTATACTCAGCTACAAGAGTTCATTGCGGAATATGTACCAGAAATGACCGCTAAACTTGAGCTCTACCAAGGTAACCAACCCATTTTTGATTTATTTGATGTTGAAAATGAAATTCAGCGGGCGATGGATAGAAAAGTTGAATTGAAATCAGGTGGTTACCTTATTATTGATCAAACTGAGGCGATGACCACTATTGATATCAATACGGGGGCATTTGTTGGGCACCGTAACCTTGAAGAAACTATTTTTAATACTAATATTGAAGCAACTCAAGCCATTGCTCGGCAGCTACGCTTACGCAACCTTGGTGGTATTATTATCATCGACTTTATTGATATGATTGACCCTGAACACCGTCGTCGCGTGTTAGCATCATTAGAACAAGCGTTGAGTAAAGATAAAGTTAAAACGACTATTAATGGTTTTTCCCAACTTGGTTTAGTGGAAATGACACGTAAGCGTACTCGAGAGAGTTTAGAGCATGTCTTATGCGATGATTGTCCTACTTGTCAAGGTCGTGGAACGGTGAAATCAGTCGAAACGGTATGTTATGAAATTTTACGTGAAATAGTCCGAGTTCACCGTACAATCGATGCAGATAGGTTCCTAGTTTACGCTTCTCAAGCTGTTGTTGATGTTCTCAAAGGTGACGAATCACACGCCCTTGCTGAAGTGGAAATCTTTGTTGGCAAACAGGTTAAAGTTCAGGTTGAGCCACTATATAGTCAGGAACGCTTTGATGTCGTTATGATGTAGCATTTTGCTTTAAGGAGAAATGAGTGAGACGACTGTCACGCGTAGTATTGGTGACGACTGCGGTTATATTTTTTCTGTGTGCACTAGTGCTGACAGGGCTGCGTTTCCTCTTGCCTAATATCGATAGCTATCGT
This sequence comes from Providencia sp. Me31A, assembly GCF_050487165.1. Taxonomy (NCBI): domain Bacteria; kingdom Pseudomonadati; phylum Pseudomonadota; class Gammaproteobacteria; order Enterobacterales; family Morganellaceae; genus Providencia; species Providencia sp. Me31A. Next base: position 126,716 of record NZ_JBKQGZ010000001.1, on the reverse strand, counting down.
CAAGATATCATTGCTTATGTTGAAAAACGTGCAGATGTTGCCGTACAAATTGGTCATATTAAGGGGGCTTGGCAGTCTTTTGGCCCTACATTGACGTTATCTGATGTGGAGCTAAGCAATACCACTACGGATATGACAGCCAATACCATCATTGTTGAATTAGATGTTTGGCGTTCATTACTATCACTGCGTTGGCGTTTTCGTGATTTAACGTTTTATCAACTTAATATTGATTATAACGTCCCTTTCCATTTCGATGGCACCTCAGAAAATGAGTCTTTTGATGGCATAGAAGACTTATTTTTGCGCCAATTTGATCATTTCGTTTTAAAAGATAGCCAACTCACGTTCCTCACGCCTTCTGAAGAAAAAACCACCTTAATTTTACCAGAACTGTCTTGGCTCAATGAAAATGAGCGTCATCGTGCCCAAGGTTATGTGAGCCTTGAAACCATCAATAAACAGCATGGCTACCTACAAGTTAAACTGGATGTATCAGATAAAAACGGCATCTTAAGCGATGGTCTTTTTTATTTGCAAGCCGATAATATTGATATGCAGCCTTGGCTTAGTCGTTGGTTGCGCGAGAATACCTCACTGCGCGATGCTAACTTTAGTTTATCTTCGTGGGTGAGTTTAAAAAATAATCGCATTGATAGCGGGTTGATCCAGTTACGCCAAGGAGAAGCCAACTGGGGAACAGGGGAATTATCACAAAATCTGCAAGTCAATGATTTATTGTTACGAATGAAAAGGCAAGGGAATGGCTGGCTGTTTAACATTCCGGAACTTGATAAGTTAAAGACCAATGAATACATTTGGCCCCAAGGCAATGTATCTGTCTTGTACTTACCCTCCTCGACAAAATACCAAGGCAATGATCACTGGCGTATTCGAGCCAAAAATATTGAATTGGAACGCTTGAGCGAAGTTTTACCGACTTTTTCATTTTTGACGCCTGAGATGGTTCAAGATTGGCAACACCGTCAACCATCTGGCGTTGTTAACGAATTTGCCCTTGATATAACACAAAATATGCCGGAAAACATGCAAATTAGCATGGATTGGCAAGATGTGGGTTGGAAAAAATGGAAAGAACTCCCTTCCGTGGATCATTTTTCGGGTGTTCTTGTAGGGGGAATGCAAAGTGGTGGTGCAGTAATCCGCTTACAAGATAGCAATGTCGATTATCGCAATGAATTTAAAGCTCCTTTTGAGATAAAAACGGCGGAAGGACAGTTTTATTGGATTGATAATGACAGTGAATTTAAGCTCTGGAGCCCATCTTTAGACCTACAAGCTAAATCACTTTGGGCAAACGGTGAGTTTCGTTACGCAAAAGCTAAAAAAGGAAATTATGCTGATTTAGCTATCTTAGCTGGGCTACGCTTAGATGATGCCGGAGATGCTTGGCGTTATTTCCCACAAAAACTTATGGGGCAAGATGTTGCTGATTATCTGACGAAAGCGGTTATTGCCGGAAAAGTCGACAATGCGACGCTAGTGTATAAAGGCGATCCTGCGCATTTCCCTTATAATGGTAATGATGGCCAATTCCAAGTTTATGTCCCGTTGCGTGATGCTACCTTTGAATACGACCATCAATGGCCGGCTCTTTTAGATTTGGATATTGATTTAGATTTCAGGCGTGCGGGGCTATATATGCATGCGCCAACCGTCAAACTAGGCGATGTAACAGCGACGAACCTTGATGTGAACATTCCCGATTACACCAAAGAAATGCTGTATATCGATGGCGATATCAGTGGAACGGGAAAACAAATTCAGCAATATTTTACTCAGACTCCAATGAAACATTCAATTGGTGATACGTTAAACGAGTTGCAAATTGGTGGAACTGTAAATGGTCAGCTTGGCTTATCTATCCCGCTGGTGGGAGGGAAAGATGTCGTTGCCAAAGGCACGGTTAACCTTAATAAAAACGATCTGCTCATTCAGTCAATTGATAGCACTATTTCGTCCCTGACAGGAAGTTTCACATTTAAAAATGGCGACTTGCAGGGGGATAAACTCCAAGGGGAGTGGTTTGGGCAACCTATTACGGTTGACTTCACAACATTAGACACGCCCAAAGATTATCAAGTCAATGTTGATATCACTGGTGATTGGGCACTGAACAAACTGGCAATGCTACCGGATGAAATAAAAAAACGGGTTTCTGGAACCTCAGATTGGAAAAGCCATGTTGCTATCACATTACCTAATTCAGCGAAGCAACCAGTCGGTTTACAAATTGATGTTACCGCGGGTTTAAAACAGCTAAAAAGCCAACTTCCCGCATTAAACAGTCAATTACTTGCTGAGCTTGGACAAATACATGTTCAAGCCAAGGGCACGACTGAGCAACTTACTATTGGTGGCAATATTGGTCAGCGCCTTGGGTTTAATTCCTTGTGGGATCTGAGTAGTAAGCCATTAAAACTAGTTAAGGCAAAGGTTGCTCAATGGGACAAACAAGTGCCAGACTTGCCAAAAAACTCATCATTAATAGTGAATTTACCTGCGATTACGGATATGGATTGGCCAAAGTTGGCCGGTCTATTGGTTCCTTCCGGCAGTCGCCAAGGGGGGGGAAGTATTGGCCTCCCTGAGATACTTGATGTCAACATACCATCAATTTATTTAGGCGGTCAGCAATGGGAGAATGTCAGTTTCTCCTATAACTTGCAGCGTGCAGAACAATATATCAACATCGATAGCCATAATTTAAAAGGGTCATTACAAATTTTAGCTAATCAACCTTGGCAGGTTGCCATTGATTATTTGTATTATAACCCAAGTTCATTTGGGAATACCCAACCTGCCGAACCTACACAGTTTGATTTTAGTCAGTGGCCTCAATTACAAATTCACTGTCAGGAATGTTGGGTGGCTGGGCAAAAACTCGGGGAGCTTAGCGCAAATATTCAGCCGAAAGGGCATTTATTGCAACTCACCGGTGGTACTCTGAATAACAGTGCGACACAATTAAAACTAGACGCCGTTTGGCATAGTGAAAAAGGCAATAAAACACAAATTGCGGGTTCATTGTCGGGTAAGGCCTTTGATGAAACGGCAGCTTATTTTGGCATTTTAGTTCCGATTATTGATTCGCCTTATACCATCGAATTTGATTTAAACTGGGCCGATTTACCGTGGTCGCCAGATATCAGCACACTAAATGGCAAGTTATCAGCTAAACTGGGTAAAGGTGCCATTGCACAAATGGGCGGTGGGCGAGCAGGACAAATATTACGGTTAGTCAGCTTTGATGCCTTACTACGCAAATTACGACTTGATTTTAGCGACACATTTAGCGATGACTTTGATTTTGATTCAATTAAAGGTGATGCGACGATACAAAACGGTATATTGTCTTCAAAAAATACCTATGTTGATGGTTTGATTGCAGACATTACATTTGATGGCAAAATTGATCTTGTTAAACGCCAAATTAATGTTGAAGCCGTCATTACACCAGAAATATCTGCTACAGTAGGAGTTGCTACCGCATTTGTAGTAAACCCATTTGCCGGAGCCGCAGTGTTTGCGGCAACGAAGGTGCTTGGTCCATTATGGAGCAAAGTTTCTGTTATTCGATACCGAGTAACAGGCAGTTTGGACGAGCCAAAAATTGATGAAGTATTACGTCAACTGAAGGAGACCCAAGAGTAATGAAAAATGCAAACGTTGCACTTTTGCAGTTATGTAGCGGGAATAATACTAAACACAATTTGGCGCAAATCGAACAACAAATCAAACAGTTGCCAGAAACGGTTCAATTAGTACTGACTCCTGAAAATGCATTACTATTTGCGGACGCTGCAATTTACCGCAAACAAGCGGAAGAGCAAGGAAAAGGCCCTCTTCAAGATGCGATCAGTGCAATGGCAAAGCGTTATAATGTTTGGATTTTAATTGGTTCGATGCCAATGATTAGCCGCGAAGATCCTCAGCGTATCACTAGTAGTAGCTTATTATTTGATTCACAAGGAAATATTAAAGCTCGCTACGATAAAATTCATATGTTTGATGTCAATATAGAAGACGAGCAGGAAACTTATAATGAGTCTGTCATTTATCAGCGTGGTGAACATATTACCGTTGTTGATACCCCTGTCGGCCGTCTTGGTATGACGATTTGTTATGATTTACGTTTCCCAGGTTTATTCCAAGCGCTACGTGAGCAAGGTGCAGAAATTATTTCTGTGCCTGCGGCATTTACGCGTTACACAGGGAAAGCGCATTGGGAGCCGCTACTGCGCGCTCGTGCCATTGAAAACCAATGTTATATCTTAGCTCCAGCTCAAGTTGGGGTACATGGTACTAGACGTACTTGGGGACATACTCTCGCCGTTGATGGTTGGGGGCAAGTGATGAAAAAGAATGTAGACGCAGTTGCCTCTATCGTATTGAATATTAAAACAGATAGTTTGGAAGGCATGCGTGAGCAAATCAGAGTGGTGAAACACAACCGCTTTAGACCGCAACTGACATCATTAATTAAAAAAGAAACTAAAGAGTAACGAATATGAGTTTAGCTACCGTCAGCGAACATTTGCTGACCGCCAATCGCCTTGGGCACGAAAATCTGTATGACATCTTAGGGCTGTTGTCCGAGCGCCATCTGGATTACGCCGATCTATTTTTCCAATCAAGCTTCCATGAGTCATGGGTGCTGGAGGATCGGATCATTAAAGATGGCTCTTACAATATTGATCAGGGTGTAGGTGTGAGAGCTGTAAGCGGCGAAAAAACGGGTTTTGCCTATGCAGACCAAATTTCATTGCAAGCGCTGACTCAAAGTGCGACAGCTGCGCGTAGCATTGTTAATCAACAAGGTTCTGGTCAATCGCAAGTTTTAACCAATGTTGAATATAAAAAACTGTATTCAGTGACGGACCCGTTACAAAGCTTATCCCGTGAGCAGAAAATTGATTTGCTGCATCGTGTTGACCAAATCGCACGAGCAGAAGATCCCCGAGTGATTGAGGTGAGTGCCAGTTTAACGGGGGTTTACGAGCAAGTGCTTGTTGCGGCCACTGATGGTACATTGGCTGCGGATATTCGCCCATTAGTGCGTTTATCTGTCAGTGTGCTAGTGGAGCATGACGGCAAACGTGAACGTGGTTCTTGCGGTGGCGGTGGTCGCTTCGGCTATGAGTACTTTTTAGAAAATCATCAAGGGCAAATACTCGCAGAACAATATGCACGTGAAGCGGTGCGTATGGCGTTGGTGAATTTATCTGCTATTGCGGCGCCAGCAGGTATGATGCCTGTCGTATTAGGCGCAGGGTGGCCTGGGGTACTACTCCATGAAGCGGTTGGGCATGGGTTAGAAGGTGATTTTAACCGCCGTGGAACCTCAGTATTTTCAGGACAAATAGGTGAACAAGTCGCCTCGCCATTATGTACCGTGGTTGACGATGGGACTATGATTGGTCGTCGCGGCTCGCTAGCTATCGATGACGAGGGCGTACCCGGTCAGTATAACGTACTCATAGAAAACGGTATTTTACGAAACTATATTCAAGATAAACTCAATGCCCGCTTGATGGGGGTTGCACCGACAGGGAATGCACGACGTGAATCGTATGCCCATTTGCCGATGCCCCGCATGACTAACACTTATATGTTGGCTGGTACATCGACGCCAGAAGACATCATCGCCAGTGTGGATAAGGGGATATATGCACCGAACTTTGGTGGTGGTCAGGTGGATATCACTTCTGGCAAATTTGTGTTTTCTACCTCTGAAGCCTATCTAATTGAAAACGGCAAAATCACCTCACCTGTGAAAGGAGCGACATTGATTGGCTCCGGCGTTGAGGCGATGCAACAAATTTCGATGGTAGGTAATGACTTAGCTCTTGATAAAGGTGTAGGTGTTTGTGGAAAAGAAGGACAAAGCGTCCCTGTTGGAGTGGGGCAGCCAACACTGAAACTCGATAAAATGACGGTTGGTGGTACGGCCTAGTATTGGCATAATTAAAAATAGATTGTAGTTCGCCCCAGTGACTTATGTAACTGGGGCGATTGTTTATCAGTATAGTAAAAATAACTGAGGCGTTATGAATAGACGCATTTTACCCGTGGCATTGATGGCTATTTTGATTGTGATCAGCCTCTATTTTAATGGTGGGGAGCCGAGTGCACCTGAACAGCCAAATCCACCGACTCGTGAAGTCGTCACGCCGAAAGAGACGCCGCAAACGATAGATAAGCTGACCGCGCAAGATAATGTCGTCAGCTTTATGGAAAAATATCAAAAACTTCCAGCTTTCTACATCACGAAAAAGCAAGCAAGAGAGGCTGGGTGGGACGCTAAAAAAGGTAACCTGTGTGATGTTTTACCGGCAAGAGCAATTGGTGGCGATCGTTTTTCCAACCGAGAGAAACGTTTACCTATTGCCGAGGGACGCCAATGGTTTGAAGCCGATATTAATTACCGTTGTGGTCACCGCGGGGCAGATCGCTTGCTATATTCATCTGATGGCATGATTTTTATCACCCAAGATCATTATAAAAGCTTTAAACAACTGAAATAAGCCAAGGGGGAGCGATGAGTAAACATGTGAGCTTTGATTTTAGAAAAATAATGACATTTGAGGATTTTTATTGTCAATTTGCTCAACAGTTTTCGCTACCTGATTGGTTTGGCCATAACCTTGATGCGTTATGGGACATGGTTTCTGCGGGTATTGAGTTACCCGTGACGATCACTTTTTCGCATATGTCATCCGAACAACGTATCAAATTTGCTGACATTATTGATGTGATGAATGATGCTCAAGATATGTGGGAAGAGGAATTCATTTTTGCTTTAGATATAACTCGAAATTCTAACGGATAGGCCTATTTCTCATGTTACAGTTTAAATCATAATATTGAGTAAATAGGACTTTTAGAATGACCGACACCCACAGTGCACTATTGCCACTAAAAAATAAAAAATTTGTGATTGTTCATGGCTATACAGCGTCCCCCGAAAAAAACTGGTTTCCGTGGTTGAAATCAGAGTTGGAGGCTTTAGGGGCATTTGTTTATGTTCCCACTATGCCTGACTCGCTATCACCTGAGCCTGAAAAATGGCAACAGAAACTGCAAAATCTACCTTTTGATATTGATGAAAATACCGTTTTTATTGGTCATAGCTTAGGCTGTGTAACAGCATTACAATTTATCGCAAGCCAAAAGCAATCTGTGGCGGGGTATATTTTGGTGTCAGGTTTTGATGATGAGCAACAGACGCTTCCCGAGCTACGTAGCCATACAGTCAATCCACTCAATTATGCTTCATTGATTGATATTGCAGATAAACGCATTTCAGTTATATCTACTAACGATGAAATAGTGTCACCGCAATCATCAAAAGCGTTGGCAAAAGCACTAAAAACGCAGGTTATTGTTGAGGAAAACGCAGGGCATTTCCTTGATAGAGAGGGTTATACAACCTTTCCAACGTTATTGGGTGTGATCAAACACCAGTTTAGCTGACAGAAAAGCAGGGCAAACGAATCGGTGCCTGCCTCGCTTATCTTATTAATCATTATCAAATGGTAAGCCTTTTAATAAATCAAATCGTTATCTGTTTTTTATTCTGGATAATATTCTATTGATTTAATTGGTTATTTAATTTTTTAGTATATGGAGGGTCGCACAATATAGGTTATTGCCGTGTAATACACATGGCTAATAAAGATAGCTTGGCACCGTATCTTGCAAAATTTTAATCAATTCAGGGTCCATATACGGGTAATCATCAGGAATATCGAGAACATGGAGCGGTTTGTATTCAAGTAAGCGTGAAAAATCGGCTTTTAAGCGGTTTTTATGTTTTTGCTCCATCACAAAAATCACATCCGCCCAGCGGATCAAATCGGCATTCACCGGGCGCTTTGCACTGCGGCTTGTTCCCGCTGAACGGGTGACCCAACTGTCATGGTTGCGCCAAATCTGTTCAGCGGTTGGACTACGCCATTGGTTTTTACTGCAAATGAATAAAATATTCACTGACTGTTTTGTATCTCTTCGAGGCTGTTTCGCACAAGTTGACTACGACTAACTTGCGGATAAGCCATACCTAGCTGGGCTGCACGGATCATTTTTTCACTTCGACCATACATATGTTTCCAGTTTTTTTCTGGGGTATAGCAGTCAACTAGGCGTGAGTTCAGGTGATCACGTGATTTATAGGTGCGAGCTTTGGCTCTACGCCACGCTCTATCTCGGGTATTATCCATATCTTCCTCATTATTTATCGGGGTTCAGCAGCCGCGATAATACGGGTTAGGATAGGACTAACGGTGACATGATACGTCGCTTCAGCCACGCTTTCAATCAAAGGTCAGGTTTTTAGGACTAATGCTCAGTTTAAAAAACATCCCCTAGCCGTAGCTGAGGGGAGGGACGATTAAGCCATTTCAGATAAGTCTTTCAAGTATTGAAAGATTTGGCGATAGGCTTTTGGCGGTTTATTGCCTTCACGCTCTTTTTTTGCATTACGCACTAGGGCACGCAGTTGCTGCCTGTCTGTGCTTGGAAATAGGGCAACGACATCTTCAATTACCTCATCCCCACCATCTAATAAGCGAGTCCGTAAATCTTCCAGCTTATGCAAAATGACCACTTGTTGGTTATGGCGGTTTTTCAGCTTGTCCAGCGCCTCTGTAATTGGCTCAACCTCACGTGAGCGTAACAGCTTACCGATCAGCTGTAATTGGCGACGACGGCCTTCACGCTTGATTTTTTGGGCAAGCTGTATAGCTTCAAGTAATTGAGTATCTAATGGGATGCGTTCTAATTCGCTTTTACTTAAATCAACTAGCTCGGCACCCAGTTTTTTGAGGATCTCGGCATCGCGTTTAATTTCGCTCTTACTGACCCAAATAATTTCCTCGTCTTCTTCGTCTTGTGGCGCTGGGACATCATCCAGCCAGTCATCAGGCTGTTTGGCCATATCGATTTTCCTTTTTACCGAACGCAGTGGTGTAAAAGTGCGTTGTGAGTGTTAACATTCAGTCTATTATCTATTGTAACTGGGAAAACCCCTTTATGACTACCTAGCATTTGCGTGTTAGGGTATAAAATCGCTTTTCCCCCTCATTATTGGACTAAATGCATGAGTGTAACTGAACAAGTCACCCAACAACGTAAAAAACTCGAAGAAGCTGTCGCACAGGCATTAGAATTTGCAAAAACACGTTGTGATGCCGCAGAAGTGGCTGTTAATAAAAGTACAGGGATCAGCGTTAGCACACGTCAAGGTGAAGTGGAGAATGTAGAGTTTAACAGCGATGGCGCGCTAGGGATCACTGTTTACCATCAGCAACGTAAAGGTAGCGCTTCTTCAACGGATCTGAGCCCTGAAGCCATCGAACGCACTGTGCAGGCGGCAATTGATATCGCAAATTATACCTCAGAAGACCCATGCGCGGGTCCCGCTGAAAAATCATTATTAGCCTTTGATGCACCTGAATTAAATTTATTTCAAGCCACTGAATTATCACCGGAGCAAGCAATAAAACTCGCTTCGATTGCAGAAATGTCAGCGTTAAATGCAGACTCACGCATTGTAAATACAGAAGGTGGAAGTTTTAACGGCCACTATGGGATTCGCGTATTTGGTAACTCTCATGGCATGTTACAAAGCTACTGTTCAAGCCGTTATTCTATGTCAAGTTGCGTGATTGCCGAACAAAATGGCGAAATGGAGCGTAATTATGCCTATACCATTGGTCGCAGTATAGGAGCGCTGCAATCCCCTGAGTGGGTTGGAGAAGAATGCGCTCGTCGTACTTTAGCGCGTTTATCGCCAAGAAAATTACCCACCATGAAAGCCCCTGTCATTTTTGCTGCGGAAGTGGCAACAGGCCTGTTTGGTCACTTAGTAGGGGCAATCAGTGGTAGCAGTATTTACCGTAAATCTTCTTTCTTATTAGAGAGTTTAGGTAAGCAGATTCTACCTAGCTGGTTAACTATCAATGAGCAACCTCATTTAATGGGCGGGTTGGCATCATCACCTTTTGATAGTGAAGGTGTACGCACTTGTGAGCGCAATATCGTAGAAAATGGCGTTTTACAAACGTGGCTAATGACCAGCTATTCTGCAAGAAAATTGGGCTTACAAAGTACTGGGCACGCAGGGGGGATTCATAACTGGCGTATTGCAGGGAGAGGCCTTTCTTTTGATGCATTGCTCAAGCAAATGGGAACAGGTTTAATCGTTACCGAATTAATGGGGCAAGGAGTAAGTGGTATCACTGGTGATTACTCGCGCGGTGCTTCAGGTTTTTGGGTAGAAAATGGTGAAATCCAATACCCTGTAAGCGAAATTACCATTGCGGGGAACTTAAAAGAGATGTGGGCGAACATGGTCACTATTGCCGATGATATTGAAACTCGTAGCAATATTCAGTGTGGCTCAGTGTTAATCCCTGAAATGAGTATTGCGGGAGAATAGCCCTTTTTGTTATTCCTACTTATTGATTGTGTGAAATAAGGCGCCTAATACATATGTGAACCACCCCCAGTTTATTGGGCGTTTTTTACTCTATAAAATAGGTTTTATCGCTGTCACTCTGGTGTCGTCACTCTGTCATCGTGCTGTCGTGGTCATTTTTGTATTGGGCTGACAGTATAGCCATACCCTAAGACTATTTAATTTTTAAGGTAGGTTATTATGGAAAACAAGGTTAAGCAATTGAGGCTAGAAAGAGCTTGGTCTCAGGAGCAGCTTGCTCAGTTGTCATCGCTCAGTACAAGAACTATCCAACGCATTGAGAATAATGAGGTACCCAGTTTAGAGACGCTTAGTGCATTAGCATCGGTATTTAATGTGAGCGTGTCTGAGCTGACACCTGCTCCTTTACCTGAAAGTATTGAGCTAGATAATCGCATAGAAGAGGCTAAAAAACGGGTAAGGGATGAAGCAAAGCTGCTGAAAAATATAATAATAGCAATTATTGTCTGTTTAATATTGTATACCGTTAATTATATTTATACGCCGGAACGTCATTGGCCTATTTGGGTGAGTGCTATTTGGGGCGGACTGTTAATGATAAAAGTAATCAAACTGTTTTTATTGGATAAGCTTTTTCACCAATGGGAACATAATAGATTGATAAATATGATGAAAAAGCCTTAGTTTATATCATTACAATCTATTGAAATAAAAAAGGCACTCAATTGAGTGCCTGAATACGCTAGAAGGCTTATCAGAGTTTTTTAATAAAACTTTTTTCGTTAAGCCATTCTTAATTCAGCTACCATCAGAATTAACGATGAAACTCACCGGCCGCTTCTGGTTGATAAACTATTTCAAGAACGCGAACGCGAGTTTGGACGCCATTTGGCAATTCCCAACTGATTTCATCATTCACATGTAGACCTAATAGTGCTGCTCCAATAGGTGCCATGACAGACAGTTGTTCCGCACTATCTTTTAAGGATGCAGGGTACACTAAAGTGCGCGTGCGTTCTTCGTTGCTGATTAAATCTAAAAAGCGCACGGTGCTGTTCATGGTGACCACATCCGCAGGGATCTCTTGCGGACTTAGAATATCTGCACGGTCTAATTCATCGTTGAGCGCTTCTGCAACGGGTGTACCTGCATAAGCAGGTTGTTCCATCAGTGCATCTAAACGTTCAGCATCTAAATCATTGATAATAATTGTTGGCTTTGTCATACCACACTCCAATAGAGACGTACAAAGCAAACACCCCCCACCCAAAAGGTAGGGGGTGTCGCTAGAAATTAAATTTATTTTAAAATATTAGGCGCTATAAGCATTAAAGGGAAGAGATCGGGATCACACACTCTAAGCCTACCTTTAAAAAAGCGCAGATTGATATGTTCATTGGGTAGCTAAAATTGACTATTCTTCGTCAAAGCCACTCTCAAATAGGTTAATGATTGCGGATAACGCTTGGTTCTCATCTAAGCCGCTAACCTCAATATCAATTTTACTGCCTTGTTCCGAGTCTAACATCAACATTGCAATAACGCTATCGGCCTCGGCCTCAATTTGACTATTATTTCGCAAAATAACCTTTGAGTTAAATTGTTGAACTAAATCATAGAGTAACATTGCCGGTCTTGCATGCATACCGAGGCGGTTTTTGAGCGTTATGGTGGCTTTAACGGTCATTGAGTTGTTACTTGCGTTTTTCTAGTGTTCTATGGCGTGATTGCACATTTTTACCACGGGAACGAAAATAGTCGGCAAGTTGCTCAGCCACATACACGGAACGGTGTTTTCCACCTGTACAGCCAATCGCCACGGTCAAATAGCTACGGTTATTGGTTTCTAACATCGGTAACCATAGCTCTAAATAACTACGAGTTTGATAAATAAAGTTATGAACCTCAGTATGCCTATCTAAGAATGCAGCCACAGGGCGATCCAACCCTGTCATTGGTCGCAATTTAGGGTCCCAATGTGGGTTCGGTAAAAAGCGCACATCAAATACGTAGTCTGCATCAATAGGAATACCATGCTTAAAACCAAAAGATTCAAACACCATTGTTAATTCACGCTCACGTTTGCCCAGTAAACGTGTTCTTAGCATTTCAGCTAATTCATGAACTGACATTTCGGAGGTATCGATGACTAAATCAGCACGAGAGCGTAGCGGCTCAAGTAATTCATTTTCTTCATCTATTGCACTTTCAAGAGATAAATTTTTACTTGAAAGGGGGTGCAACCTGCGCGTGTCACTGTAACGGCGAATAAGGGTGTTGCGATCGGCATCCAAAAACAACAGTTGTGGAGAGAAGGTTGATGGTAATTTATCAATCGCTTCTTCAAAAACCTCTGGATTGTCGGGCATATTACGCACGTCAATACTCACCGCTGCTGAAATGTTACGATCAGCCAGTGAATTTGCTAACTCCGGCAGTAACACAACGGGTAGGTTATCCACGCAATAGAAACCCATATCTTCCAGAGCACGTAAGGCAACGGATTTTCCCGAACCGGAACGGCCGCTGACAATCATCAGCACCATGAGCTTACTCTCCTTTGTTTCCTAATGATGTGTTTCTTTATAAGCCATATCTTGTCATACAAATAGAAACCATAACAATATCATTTGGCTATGACAAGAAACATAATTTATCACTTACTCTGTTATTATACTGTATAGCTCATCATCGCTTTGTGCAGAACGCAGACGCTTACAAAGTGTTTTATCTGCGAGTTTTTTTGCAATAAGAGACAGCGTATGCAGGTGCGTTTTGCATTGGTCAGATGGCACAAGTAAAGCGAAAAGCAAATCTACAGGCAGGTTGTCAATTGCATCAAACGCAATTGGCTCCTCTAAATGTAAAAATACACCGACTGCGCGTGCACTTTCGCTTTCGCTTAGTTTTCCATGAGGAATGGCAATACCGCCGCCAATACCTGTAGTGCCTACTTTTTCTCTGGTTAATAACGCTTCAAATACCGTATTTTCAGGTAATTCCAACTCAACGGCAGCGAGCTCACTAATAATTTCTAAGGCGCGTTTTTTACTCGTGCATACAACATTATTACGTGTACAGGCTGATGATAAAACAACGTTTAATTGGATTTCTGTATCACTATTCATTTTTTTGTTCACTTAGGACTACAAAACCAGATGATGTATGCCACCATCTGGTTTGAAACATTCATCGGCTAGTTAATAAGCCGTATCAATGTATTAATATTGTCTCAATTTTTCTTTATGTTTGGTTAATTGGCGCGATAGCTTGTCTACTAGCAAGTCGATAGCTGCATACATGTCGTTTTCTTCCGCGGATGCATGGAGCTCTGCTCCATTGACTTGCACGGTTGCTTCAGCAATTTGCTGAATTTTTTCAACTTTCAAGACAACTTGGATACTATTAATACGATCAAACAATTGCTCTAGTTTCTTGAGTTTTTTCTCAACAGTTTCGCGCAATGCTGGAGTAACTTCAATATTGTGTCCAGTAATCTGAAATTCCATACAACCTTCCTTACTTTATCAATTAAACCAGTTGTTTACGCTGGTTTGAGGGCGGAATAGATAACGATTCACGATACTTAGCAACAGTTCGACGAGCGACTTGAATACCTTGTTCTGCCAGCATACTCGTCAATTTACTGTCACTCAATGGTTTTGCTGGGTTTTCCGCAGCAACCAGTTTTTTCACCAACGCTCTAATTGCGGTTGAGGAGGCTTCACCACCTGTATCCGTACTGACATGGCTGGAGAAAAAATACTTCAACTCAAAAATGCCTCGAGGGCTATGGAGAAACTTTTGAGTTGTTACTCGAGAGATGGTTGATTCATGCATATCTACCTGATAGGCAATATCGGCCAATATCATCGGTTTCATATGTTCTTCACCCAACTCAAAGAATTCTTGTTGTTGCTCTACAATACAGGTTGCCACTTTTAATAATGTTTCATTGCGGCTTTCAAGGCTTTTAATTAACCATTTTGCATCTTGTAGATGGTTACGAATATATTGTGCATCACCATCGTTTGTTGAATTATCAGCTAGCGAAGCATAATGATTATTAATACTTAGCTTAGGAATGCTATCTGTATTTAGCTCAACTTGCCAGTGTCCCGCTATTTTTTTCACTAAAACATCAGGAATAACATATTCTGATTCCCCTGTATTGATGGATTGGCCTGGTTTAGGATTTAGTGTCAGGATCAGATCTATCGCAGTTTTTAGAGTATTTTCTTTTAAACGGGTTAACTTGCTTAGTTGCCTAAAATCACGGTTAGCCAGTAAATCAATATGATTGCTAATAATTAGCCTTGCTTCTTGCAGCCCACTGGTTTCTTTCGGGTACAGTGAAAGTTGGATAAGCAAACACTCTTTTAAATCCTGAGCGGCGACACCTAATGGGTCAAAATGCTGAATGCGTTTTAGAACGGCAACCACTTCTTCTAAGCTAATTTCAGGATTATCAATCCCTTCATGAATATCAGAGATTGTACTAGTGAGATAGCCGGAATCATCAATTGAATCAATAATTGCAGTCGCTATTGCTCTATCTGTATCGGAAAAGGGCGTAAGTTCAGATTGCCAAGTCAGATAATCCTGTAAAGTTTGCGTGGTTTCACCTTGATAAACAGGAAGTTCATCAAAACTATAGTCAGTACTAGTACCAGAAGGTGTTCCAGCAGTATAGATTTCATCCCAATCAGCATCCAAAGGTAACTCATCAGGGATATCATGATTTTCTAAAGCATCTTTGGTGTCAAGTTCACTGCTATCCGTGCCATCATTCAAGGCGTCAATCGTTTCTACGTCAGAACTAAGCTCTTCTTGTTCAAGAAGTGGATTGCTTTCGAGAGCGAGTTGGATTTCTTGTTGTAGCTCAAGTGTAGACAGTTGCAACAAGCGAATAGCCTGTTGCAACTGAGGGGTCATTGCGAGTTGTTGACTGACTCTAAGCTGCAAACTTTGCTTCATGAATGTGCTTTATTCCCCCTGAAAAAAATGACACGGTGGTTTATAAACGGAAACCTTCACCTAAATAAACACGTTTAACTTGCTCGTTTTCTAAGATCATGGCTGGC
The DNA here is from genome assembly GCF_050487165.1 of Providencia sp. Me31A. Taxonomy (NCBI): domain Bacteria; kingdom Pseudomonadati; phylum Pseudomonadota; class Gammaproteobacteria; order Enterobacterales; family Morganellaceae; genus Providencia; species Providencia sp. Me31A. The sequence continues at coordinate 111,170 of NZ_JBKQGZ010000001.1, read as the reverse complement.
GTTCCATGAGCAATCAAGTGACCTTGGCTCACAATGTATGCTCTTTCACATACATCTAATGTTTCACGCACGTTATGGTCAGTAATTAATACGCCCAATCCGTAATCTCTTAAGTGTTGAATAATTTTTTTGATATCTAAAACTGAAATTGGGTCGACACCTGCAAACGGCTCATCAAGTAAAATAAACTTAGGGTTAGCGGCGAGTGCTCGTGCAATCTCAACACGGCGACGTTCACCCCCAGATAGAGATTGCCCCATGCTATCGCGAAGGTGAGTAATGCTAAATTCTTCCATCAATTCTTCAGCACGCTCTTTACGCTGTTGTGAGTTCAGGTCATGGCGGATCTCTAAAACAGCCATTAGGTTATCATAAACGCTTAGGCGACGGAAAATAGACGCTTCTTGAGGAAGATAACCGATCCCTCGACGTGCACGCTCATGCAACGGCAGAAGGCTAATATCTTCACCATCAATCAGAATTTTACCTGCATCCCGCTGAACAATACCGACCACCATATAGAAGGTTGTTGTTTTACCGGCACCGTTTGGCCCCAATAGACCAACAATTTCACCTGATTTAACTTCAAGGCTGACGTCTTCAACAACCTTGCGTTTTTTATAGGATTTAGCCAGATTTTCTGCGGTTAGTGTTGCCATAACGATTATTTACTCTTACTCGTGTTTGCTGATGAATTTTTATTCGCGGCAGGGCCTTTTTCTTGTAGCTGTGCTGGTAGGAGCACGGTCGTTACACGCTTGCCTTTATCACTAAATGCTTCCATTTGCTGCGTCGGGACGGTATAGGTGATTTTGTCACCTTGAATATTACTGTCTAGTTGTTCAAGGTAGGCATTGCCCGTTAAAGTAACCAGTTGTTTATCAACTTCATAACGTGCTTTATTAGAATGGCCTTTAATGGGTTTGCCATCATCTTGTAACTGATAAAACGTAACAGGGCTGCCGAAAGCTTCAATGACGATTTTATCAGAGTCGCCGCTTGGTCGAGTGACCACAACTTTATTCGCTCTAATATCAATAGAGCCTTGTTTGAGAACGACATCATCCGTAAAAATGGTGACGTTTTTCTCTAAATCAAGAGATTGTTTGACTGAATTAATCGTCATTGGCTGCTGCGTGTCACTTTTTAAGGCCATCGCAGGAAGGCTAAGCGCCAAAATTGCACTGGCAACAGCTCCTTGAATAAAACGCTTCTTAGTTACTTGATTCATTTTAATGCTCTTCTGGTTGTAACACGTAATGAGTTTTCACGTCCTCGATTAATTCAGCGGTTCTGGTGCGAAGGTTTCCCTTCATTTTTAAACCCGTTGAATTAAGACCTTGACCGATAATGGTCACTTTATCGTCAGATGAAACGTCTTGTGTTGTCAAATTGACAACTGCACTCTCAGTTGTAATTCGTTGGATTTGTGAGTCTTTGGTTAAGCTATCGACCTGAACATCACAATATAGATATAAAACTCTATCATTGGTAAGCCTCGCCTTGAAGGCTGTAACTGTCCACGTTGGCTCACCCGCTTCGTTATAAGTGGTTAAAATTGGCTTTGAAAACCACGTAATTTTCCCTTCAGTGTAATTATCTATTTTATCGGAAACGAGTTTATACGCTAAATTTCCGGTTGGATTATAGACAAAAGTCACTGAATCATCAGTTTGATAATTGGGTTGTCCATCATTGATTACTTTATCCTCTGAGTTTGCAGAGTCAGTACCCGCTAAATTCCAGCCAATAAGGCCTAGAGCTATTAAGGATAAAATAATGACTAACCACTTTTTCACATTGCTCATGAATTCAATCTATTCGTTATATCGATAAACCTTTCGCTTCTTCCAATTTACCTTGGGAAAGAAGGATGAGGTCACAAAGTTCACGGACTGCACCTTTGCCACCGCCGATCCGAGTGATGTAATCAGCTTTGGGTAATAATAAAGGGTGTGCATCAGCGACGGCGGCGGATAAGCCTACTTTTGCCATCACTGGCCAGTCAATCAGGTCATCGCCAATGTAAGCGACCTCTTCATCTGTTAACTGTAGTGTATCTAACAGTTCGCGATACGCCAAAATCTTATCGCTTTGACCTTGGTAAAGATATGTAATGCCTAACGTTTGTGCTCTATCTTCAAGGAGTTTTGCTTTTCTGCCGGTGATAATAGCCACTTCAATGTTAGACGTTAATAAACAGCGAATGCCATAACCATCACGAACATTAAATGCTTTGAGTTCTTCGCCATTATTTCCCATATAAATCAAGCCATCAGACATAACACCGTCAACATCGCAGATCAATAATTTAATTTTCTCTGCTTTAGCTAAAATAGTTTTGGCAACAGGGCCGTAGCAGGTATCCAAATTTACAGACATCATGATGTTTCCTTATGTTAAACAACACCTGCTTGAAGTAAATCGTGCATATGCAGCACACCAATTAGCTTATCGCCATCAGCAACGAGTAAAGACGTGACATGCTTAGATTGCATTAAATTTAGCGCCTCAACCGCTAGTGTAGTTGGAGAAACACGAATTCCACCAGGGGTCATGAGGTCGGCAATCTTAGCATTATTCAGGTCAATGCCCATATCGAAGATGCGGCGTAAGTCCCCATCGGTGAAAATACCTTCGATATTCATGTTGGCATCACAGATCACCGTCATTCCTAGTTTTTTACGTGTAATTTCAACTAAAGCTTCACGTAAAGACGCGCTTTTAGGAATATGGGGGATATCATCTCCCGTATTCATTAAATCACGAACAAGAAGTAAAAGTTTGCGCCCAAGTGCGCCACCTGGATGCGAAAGTGCAAAATCATCAGCAGTAAAACCGCGTGCCGTTAATAAAGCAATGGCGAGAGCATCCCCCATAACCAGTGTCGCGGTTGTACTGGTTGTTGGTGCTAATCCAAGAGGGCAAGCTTCTTGGGGAACTTTTATGCATAAATGGATATCAGCATATTTCCCCATATTACTATCAGGGTTATTAGTCATACAGATTAAGGGAACTTTAATTCTTTTTAAAACAGGTAGTAGGGCTAAAATTTCCCCAGACTCACCTGAATTTGAGATAGCTAACACCACATCTTTATTGGTGATCATGCCAAGATCGCCATGGCTAGCCTCTCCCGGATGAACAAAAAATGACGGTGTGCCTGTACTGGCTAATGTTGCGGCAATCTTACGTCCAATATGCCCCGACTTTCCCATTCCCATAACGACAACTTTGCCCTCACAGCTGAAAATCAACTGGCAAGCACGGTCAAAATCATGATTAATATATTGTTCGAGGTTTTTTAATCCTTCGTGTTCGATATGGAGAACTTCTTTACCTACTTTCTGAAAATCGAAGTTTGACATTTCTAGTTCCATGCGTAGCTTTTAAGTTAATCGGATTCGCGAAATCAAATTGTATAACGAATACTTAGTATCGGTAAGTATTTTGTCTGTTAAGCCATTTTTAATGATATTTTTGCACCTAGTCGTTATTTTCTTTTATATTTGAGATAGGTAAAATACTGTTTCATTAGCATCTTGAACTAAAAATATACCCGCGAATTCGCGTATTCTTATGTCAGTAAATTACGGCGTTCTAAGAGCTATTCGCTGTTCTTTATGAAATATTTTCCTAACTATAGGTAAATTACATAAGAAAATATCTATTTTGCTGAGATAAAAAGCAGCTGTAGAATTACTTATCATATTTTCGACGCTATAATACTATAAATTCTATTTTATTGTGATATTTGACGATTTTCAGTTTATCTTTCGGTAACATCTGAACGGATAAAAGCATATTCAGACATGATGTATAACGAGTTATTTAACAATGCAAGCACAGACAGACAACTTAATTGAAGTACGGAACATGTCCTTTACTCGCGGGAGTCGGAAAATATTTGAAAATATTAATCTGGCAGTTCCTCGTGGGAAAATTACGGCAATTATGGGGCCATCAGGAATTGGTAAAACCACATTGCTGCGCTTGATTGGTGGCCAGTTGCGGCCAAGTGAAGGTGAAATTTGGTTTGATGGTGACAACATACCCGCATTGTCGCGTTCAAAGCTGTATCAGTCGCGTAAAAAAATGAGCATGTTATTCCAGTCGGGGGCATTATTCACGGATATGGATGTTTTCAACAATGTTGCTTTTCCACTGCGTGAGCATACAGATTTACCCGAATCGTTGATTCATACTACAGTGATGATGAAATTAGAGGCAGTGGGGTTACGTGGCGCTGCAAAATTAATGCCGTCTGAGCTATCGGGTGGAATGGCGAGGCGTGCCGCATTAGCACGTGCGATTGCACTTGACCCGGATTTAATCATGTTCGACGAGCCTTTTGTGGGGCAAGATCCAATTACGATGGGGGTTTTAGTCAAACTGATTGACGAGCTGAATCAAGCGCTTGGAGTAACATGTGTGGTGGTGTCCCATGATGTTCCTGAGGTGTTGAGCATTGCAGATAATGCCTATATTGTTGCGCAGCAACATGTTATTGCTCAAGGCACAGGGGATGAGCTACGCGAGAACCGAGACCCAAGGGTACGCCAATTCTTGGATGGCATTGCCGATGGTCCCGTTCCATTCCGTTTTCCCGCCAATGATTATCTGGCTGATTTATTAGGGTAAAATAAGATGATAATAAAGGCGATATCAGCCTTCGGACGCCGATGGATTGAAGTTTTTTCTGCGTTTGGCCGAGCTGGCTATATGCTGTTTCGCGCCTTATTAGGTAAACCGGAGTTTCGTAAGCAGTGGCCGCTTCTGATGAAGCAACTGTATGCTATTGGCGTACAGTCTTTGCTGATTGTTGCAGTATCCGGGTTATTTATTGGTATGGTGCTTGGTTTACAAGGCTACCTTGTATTAACTACATTTAGTGCTGAAGCAAGTTTAGGCATGATGGTGGCACTTTCGCTATTGCGTGAATTAGGACCAGTGGTGACCGCATTGTTATTTGCGGGGCGGGCAGGTTCTGCATTAACCGCAGAAATCGGTTTAATGAAAGCTACCGAACAAATTTCTAGCCTTGAAATGATGGCTGTTGACCCGCTAAGGCGTGTTATAGCTCCACGTTTTTGGGCCGGATTCATTAGTATGCCATTGTTATCTTTGATTTTTGTCGCTGTTGGTATTTTAGGTGGCGCACTAGTTGGTGTTGATTGGAAAGGTATTGATGAAGGTTTTTTCTGGGCATCAATGCAATCTTCAATTGAATGGCGATTAGATATTGTTAACTGTGTAATCAAAAGTGTCGTTTTTGCTATCACAGTAACTTGGATAGCTCTATTTAATGGCTATGATGCAATTCCAACCTCGGAAGGGATCAGCCAAGCAACAACAAGAACCGTTGTGCATGCATCATTGTCTGTTTTAGGACTGGATTTTGTACTTACCGCACTGATGTTTGGGAACTAAGTCATGCAAAGTAAAAAAAGTGAAATATGGGTTGGTTGTTTCATGTTGCTAGCGATAGCAGCAATTATCTTTTTGTGTTTGAAAGTTGCTGATTTGAAATCGATTGGAAGCCAATCTACCTATCAAATATCTGCTTCTTTTGAAAATATTGGTGGCTTAAAAGAAGGCTCTCCAATCAAAGTTGGTGGGGTAGTGATTGGCCGAGTGGCGAGCATCACGTTAGACAAGAAAAACTATGTTCCTGATGTGAAGATTGATTTGCTAAGCGAATATGACAACATTCCAGATTCAAGCTCTCTATCAATTCGCACGTCTGGCTTATTAGGCGAACAATACATCGCGATGAATATTGGGCCTGATGATGAAGAATTAGGAATTTCTATCTTGAAAAATGGTGATCGCCTTGAAGACACTAAACCAGCAATGGTGTTAGAGGATCTGATTGGACAGTTCTTGTATAAAAGTAATGATAGCCAAGGGACAGAGCCATCTGCAAAATAATTTGCAGTTCCCTTTGAATAATAAAGGAATAAATTATGTTTAAACGTTTACTGATGGTTGCCATGTTGGTTATTGCCCCATTTGCGATGGCAGTAGATCAAACAAATCCTTATAAATTAATGGATGAGGCAGCGGCGAAAACCTTTAACCGATTAAAATCGGAACAATCGAAAATTAAGCAAGATCCACAGTACTTAAGAACAATTGTTCGCGAGGAGTTGCTACCTTACGTACAGATTAAATATGCAGGGGCATTAGTATTAGGGACTTATTATAAAGGCGCTACACCAGAGCAACGTGATGCGTATTTTAAAGCGTTCGAAGCGTATTTAGAACAAGTGTATGGTCAAGCGCTGGCGATGTATCACGGGCAAACTTATGAAATAGCGCCAGAACAGCCAATCGGTGATAAAAACATCGTTGCTATTCGTGTGACAATTACAGACAGCAACGGTCGTCCACCTGTTCGTTTAGACTTCCAATGGCGTAAAAACAGTAAAACAGGTTATTGGCAGGCCTATGACATGATCGCAGAAGGCGTGAGTATGATCACCACTAAACAGAATGAATGGGGTGATATTTTACGTAAGCAAGGCATTGATGGTTTAACTAAACAATTAGAAATTAGTGCCAAAGCGCCAATTACTTTAGAAGAGAAAAAGTAATGAGCCATTCGTTAACGTGGGAAATCACTGAAACAACGTTGCAATTCACTGGCACGTTAGATCGTGATTCGTTGATGACGTTTTGGGATAAAAGAAACTCATTATTAGATCATATCGAGAACATAGATGTTTCTGGCCTAACACATGTAGATTCAACGGGTTTGGCAATGCTAGTTCGTTTAAAGGGTGAGTTTCAAACGAAGGGACGTCCACTGAATGTCGTTGGCACCAGTGATAACTTGAACACGTTGATAGAGCTGTATGGGGTTCAAACAATGGTACTAAGTTAGGTTAAGTATCCTAAATTAGGTCAAGTTATGTAAAAATAAGCGCCTCTATGTGCTTTTGGGCACGAGAGGCGTTTTCTTTGGTTTAAGTGTGAGGCTTAATCCTTTAGGATAGAGGTTTATGCTCTTGTTATTCGTATTGCGACGTCCCTATACATGCAATTCGAGATATGTAGAGTAATATTATATACCTGTAATCCTTCAAGTTGCAGCGGTGTTGACTATGCTCAGTTAGCCGAGTCTCATAGTTTATCTATGTTTCCCGCTTATCTTCGCTTGTCGCCTACCTGCAACTCGAATTTTTAGGTGTATAAATCACAAATAATTAATAAAACTGAGTCATTATGGATATCAACGAAATTAAGCAAGTATTGATGGAAAAACTGTCTCTGGATGAGGCTATTGTTACTGGTGATGGCAGCCACTTTCAGGTTATTGCCGTCGGTGACATGTTTGACGGCATGAGCCGTGTTAAGCAACAGCAAGCAATTTATGCGCCTTTGATGGAGTATATTGCGGATAACCGCATTCATGCTTTGTCCATTAAAGCGTACACCCCTGCGCAATGGGAGCGCGATCGTAAACTTAGTGGCCTTTGATTTCAAAGCCTAAGCGAACAGCCTGTAAAATTCGACACACGAGAATACTTGAATGGATAAGTTTTTAGTTAAAGGTCCAACCCGACTATCGGGTGAGGTCACTATATCTGGCGCGAAAAACGCGGCATTACCAATCCTGTTCGCGGCTCTATTGGCTGAAGAGCCTGTAGAAATACAGAATGTCCCACATTTGAGGGATATTGATACTACTATTAAATTACTGAACCAGCTTGGCACTAAGGTCAAGCGCAACGGTTCTGTTTACGTTGATGCAAGCACAGTAACGACTTATTGTGCTCCTTATGACCTTGTTAAAACGATGCGCGCCTCTATATGGGCATTAGCGCCATTAGTTGCTCGCTTTGGTCATGGTGAAGTTTCTTTACCGGGTGGCTGTGCAATCGGTGCGCGTCCTGTTGATTTACATATTTCTGGTCTAGAACAATTAGGTGCCAATATTGTTCTAGAGGATGGCTATGTGAAAGCAACAGTAGATGGTCGTTTGAAAGGTGCAAGCATTGTAATGGATAAAGTCAGTGTGGGTGCGACTGTTTCTATTATGACAGCTGCAACTTTAGCTGAAGGCACAACAACGATTGAAAATGCGGCTCGTGAACCAGAAATCGAAGACACCGCAAACTTCCTAAATACTTTAGGCGCAAAAATTACGGGGGCAGGAACTGACCGTATTGTGATTGAAGGTGTGGAACGTTTAGGTGGTGGGACTTACCAAGTTTTACCTGATCGTATTGAGACAGGGACATTTTTAATTGCAGCTGCAGTTTCACGCGGGAAAGTTATTTGCCGTAATGCACGCCCAGACACTTTAGATGCTGTACTAGCAAAACTGCGTGAAGCGGGGGCAAAAATTGAAGTCGGCGAGGATTGGATCAGCCTTGATATGGAAGACAAGCGTCCAAAAGCTGTCACCTTACGTACTGCGCCACACCCAGGTTTTCCAACAGATATGCAGGCGCAATTTAGCCTATTAAACCTTGTGGCAGAAGGGGCAGGTATGATAACTGAAACCATTTTTGAAAACCGTTTTATGCATATTCCTGAGCTTATTCGTATGGGGGCTCATGCAGAAATTGAAAGTAATACGGTGTTATGCCACGGAGTTGAAAAACTGACAGGGGCACAAGTGATGGCGACAGATTTGCGTGCTTCAGCAAGCTTGGTGATTGCAGGATGTATCGCTGAAGGCACGACAACGGTTGACCGCATTTACCATATTGACCGTGGTTATGAGCACATTGAAGACAAACTACGTGGTTTAGGTGCAGATATTCAGCGAATTCATTCCGAAGATTAATAGCTTTGGTTGTGTGAATAAATTATTATTTATTTAACCAAAAAGGTTGTTCTATTTAAGAGCAATCTTTTTATTTGTATAGGATAATCAATCGGTTAGCCTGCTTGCCCTTCAGGGATTTCCTCAATAATGACATCAACATATTTAACTTCACCATCTCGTAAAATTTGTACGGCTGCCTTACTACCAGGGCGAATTTCAGCTACTAAATCCATGGTTTCTGCGGCCGAAACAGCGGGTTTACCATCAACAGATAAAATAATATCCCCTTGTAATATACCCGATTTAGCTGCTGGACTATTAGGTGCGACTTGGAATACCCGTAATCCTTGGATTTGATTGATATTATTATTATTAGTTCTAATTTGAGGGAGCTCACGTGCAGTGATACCGATATAACCCCGGATCACTCGACCATCGCGGATCAGCTTGTCCATAATTTTGGTTGCAAGGGCGGTTGGGATTGCAAAACCTAGCCCTTCAGAGCTAATGCCTTGACCCGCAGTAAATGAAAGTGTGTTAATACCCACTAACTCACCTTCAGTATTGATTAGGGCTCCACCAGAGTTACCCGAGTTGATTGAGGCATCGGTTTGTAAGAAGTTTTGCCGGCGTGTTGAACTTAATCCGACTCGACCAGTTGCACTGATGATGCCTTGGGTTACTGTTTGCCCAATATTATAAGGATTACCAATAGCCAGAACGACGTCTCCCACATGAGTGATACGTTGACTATTGATTGGGATCACGGGCAGATTGTCAGCGTCTATTTTCAGTACTGCTAAATCAGTTAAAGGATCAGAACCGACTAATAGGGCATCAAATATAGCACCGTCTTGTAAAGCAACGAGTATTTGATCTGGGTTATCAACAACATGTTTGTTGGTAATGATGTAGCCGTTTTGACTCATTATCACCCCTGAGCCGAGTGATTTTAGCTCACGACCAGATTGGGAAAAGCTCCCTTTAGAGCTGCTATAGACATAGACGACAGCAGGCGCAGCGCGACGCACAGCTTTATTATAACTAACAGGTTCGCTATCGGTTTTACCATACAGTAAATCTGCCAAGCCTTGAGGGCGTAACGAAGGAACCGCGAAGATAATAATCAAAGCAGTTAATAGGCCAAGCGTGACGGATAAAGTTAGTTTCTTTATCATAATAGATAGAATATTTAGTTATTGCTTAAACATGCTCTGAGCATAACATAAAAAAACAGGTACAGCAGAGTGATACTGTACCTGTTTTGTTGATTTTATGATGACTTTTATGAATTAATTTTTCATTAATAAATATAAAGTCTCACCGCCACGTAATACTTTCATTGCTAGTACTGGCGGTTTGGCATCAATAATCTTACGGAACTGTTCAATAGTTTCAACGCGAGTATCATTGACACCAAAAATTAAGTCGCCTTTCATAAGACCAATAGCCGCAGCAGGTGATTTTGGCGCGACATTATCAACTTGCACACCTTTGGTATTACTAACAATGGCGTTGGAAATCGTTGCACCTAATAAAGACTCGCTCAGTTTTTCAGCCTTTGTTGCTGTACCTTCATCGTTTTCAAGAACGACTTTAACTTCCATTGGCTTACCAGAACGGATCAGGCCAATCGTGATTTCTTTACCAAGTTGGCTAGTACCAATTTTAGCTCTTAGTTCCGCGAAACTATTAATGCGCTTACCATCGACAGAGACTAAAACGTCACCGGATTTAATACCGGCTTTAGCTGCTGATGATTTAGGAATAACCTCACTCACAAAGGCACCACGCTGAGCATCAATATTGAATGCTTTAGCGATATCAGAGTTCATTTCAGTACCTTTAATTCCTAAGAGACCGCGTCTGACTTCCCCGTGCTTAATTAATTGTTCACTTAGGTTTTTAGCCATGTTACTTGGAATAGCAAAACCAATACCAATGTTGCCACCACCCGGTGCTAAAATTGCAGTATTAATACCGATTAGCTCACCATTTAAGTTAACTAATGCGCCACCAGAGTTACCACGGTTGATGGAGGCATCTGTTTGAATAAAGTTTTCTAAACCTTCAAGATTTAATCCGCTACGGCCTAATGCAGAAATAATTCCAGACGTTGCAGTCTGCCCTAAACCGAATGGGTTACCTACGGCGACAGCAAAGTCACCAACGCGGAGTTTGTCTGAGTCAGCGATACTAACAGAAGTTAAGTTTTTGATATCTTTATCATTACTAATTTTTAGTAAGGCAATATCTGTTTGTGGGTCTTTACCTATTAATTTAACGTCGATTTCACGGCCGTCATTTAATTGGATTTGAATTTTATCTGCACCATCAATAACATGATTATTGGTTAAAATATAACCTTGCTGCGCATCGATAATCACACCCGAGCCAAGGCCTTCAAATGGGCGCACGCTTTGTTGCTGTTGTGGGCCATTTGGACCAAAGAAGAATTTAAGTTCGTCTGGAATTTGTTGGTTTTGAACACGCGTACCAGATACGTGAATGTTCACGACAGCAGGTAATACTTTTTCAAGCATTGGTGCTAAGCTTGGCATGTTTTGGCTTTGTGCCGTTACGGGTAAGGTCGCAGGTAATGCTGCGCTACTTACGGCAGGGATAGCTGCTAGTGATAAACCTAAACTCATTGCTACAGCGGTAAGAAAAAAGTTTTTTCTTTTCATAATTCAGTCGATTCTCTTAAGAATAAATTATCAATTTATTATGAGTGCATTTTGGATAGTAATACAACAGTAACACAATAAATTGAGATATTGGTTGGCATCAGATTCAATTTTACTGAAGACTATGACCACCGATTATGCGGAAAAGTTCCTCTAACGGGTAGTGGATATCCACTCTTTTACATCTATTTACATGCAACCTAAGTGAAACTTGAACTTCTATACAGTTGCTAAATAAATCATTAAAATCCTTTTGGATAGAAATTTTGTTCAGAATTATTAAATGAGTATTTAGCAGCAGAAGATCTGTGTGGAATAGTAAAATTTAGCTAATTTTATAGGAAATCACCAGTAAGCAGCGCTTACTGGTGAAAAGGGATAGAAAAATTACTTTTCTTTCTCTTCAATTGGGCGGAATAAACCGGATGCTCCTTCAGAGTAATCTCTTGGTGGCATTTTAACTGGCACTTGATCGTTATCAGCCTCAGACTCAGTTAAGCGATAGTTAAATGGGTTATCTTGTGCCGGCATATCAGGCATTAATTCCGATGAGCTTTGTGCCATGTGCTGATACAGTTGGCGGTAATCTCGTGCCATTTTATCTAGCAACTCTGCACTGCGAGCAAAATGGCTGACAAGTTCTTTGCGATACTCTTCAAGCTCAGTACTTTTTTTGTCTAACTCGGCTTGCGCTGTTTTTTGTTGACGAAGTTTTGGATTACCATAGCGGACAACTAATGCACCGATGATAAAACCAACAATCAATCCGATTAATGCATACTCCCAGGTCATGCTGACTCCTTCATTACTTCAATGTTCGCAGAAATTAGTTCGCAGAAATTAAGCGTCGTTACCGTTACTATACCTTAAATAATTCAAGTTGGATGTAAGCGTCAAGTAAAGCATCTCAACATATTGTAATTTGGGCGATTAACTGATGATAAAACCCACAAAACTTGAACTAGGTAAACTAAAACCGTTAACAACTTAAGAGTGGAATCTTAAGTTGAATTTCCTTACTCTATATTGATTCGTTAACCGAAAGTTAAATGATAACTGAATCTGGTTATAATAAAGGCAGTGTATATCAAATAACGGTAAAAAAACCGAAAATTTTTTAAGGATTATTCAGTTAATGTCACCGATGACCCCTATAATGCGTTATCAACAAGCGCTAGCTGATGGAAACTATCAGCCTGATGATGTACAAAAACTTGCTGTCGAACGCCTAGATAAAATATATCAGCAGCTTGCTAATACCACGTCTTTAACTATTCAAGCCAAACCTTCTGGCTTAAAGCAACGTTTTAGCCGACTTTTAGGAAAAACTACAGCAGCAACGTCTATTACGCCAGTACAGGGGCTGTATATGTGGGGTGGCGTTGGGCGTGGTAAAACATGGTTAATGGATATGTTTTACGAAAGCTTACCTGGCACTCGTAAGCTTCGTTTACATTTTCATCGCTTCATGAAAAAGGTTCAAGAAGATTTAATGGCGCTACAAGGACAGGAAAACCCACTTGATATCATTGCCGATGAATTTAAAAAAGAAACCGATGTTTTATGCTTTGATGAATTTTTTGTTTCAGATATTACGGATGCAATGATTTTAGGCACTTTGCTAGAAGGGTTGTTTTCTAGAGGGATAACACTGGTTGCGACGTCAAACATTATTCCTGATAACCTTTATCGAAATGGTTTGCAGCGAGCGCGTTTTTTACCCGCAATTGAACAAATTAAAAAATATTGTGATGTAATGAATGTTGATGCGGGTATTGATTACCGCTTAAGGACATTAACGCAAGCACATTTATTTTTATCACCGATTAATAGTGAAAACCGCCAGCATCTTGATGATATGTTTGTGAAATTGGCAGGAAAACAAGGGGAAGCAAACCCTGTTTTAGAGGTTAACCACCGTAAAATGCAAGCTATCCGAGCCGCAGAAGGCGTGCTAGCGATAGGCTTCAGCGTATTGTGTGAGGAGCCTCGTAGCCAAAATGACTATATTTACTTGTCTAACTGTTATCACACCGTGTTATTGTACGATGTACCTGTTATGGGAACAAAAGATGAAAACCCTGCGCGGCGTTTTTTAGCGTTAATTGATGAATTTTATGAACGCAAAGTCAAGTTAGTGATTAATGCAGCGGTGCCGATGGAATCTCTTTATCAAGGCCAACTTCTAGCATTTGAGTATCAACGCTGCTTATCTCGCCTACAAGAAATGCAAAGTGAAGAGTACCTGAAGATCCCGCATTTAACTTAAGTCTATTTTTTAGTGTGTTTTATCGGCGGAATTAATTAAAAACGCGCAATTTAACTGCAAATTGCGCTGTTTATTTGAACTAACGTAAAAAAAATGCATTTGGGGTCGATTTTTGTTGCTGACTTCTCTATAATCTTGCGACCCCACGTTACAGCGTTGTTTTTTATTTCCCAAAAAATAACGCATTAATGCCAGTTAGGCTGCTCGAAGGGGTAGGTTTACTGGACAAAAAGTCGTGTGAACCTCAGAAAGCTTATGAACATGAGTGTTCACCAACGTGTAACTTCAATATTGGGTAAGTTTTAATGAAAACTTTTACAGCTAAACCAGAGACCGTAAAACGCGACTGGTACGTTGTTGATGCAGATGGCAAAACATTAGGCCGTCTTGCAACTGAAATTGCTAGCCGTCTGCGCGGTAAGCATAAAGCGGAATATACTCCGCACGTGGATACTGGTGATTACATCATCGTTCTGAATGCAGAAAAAATTGCTGTTACCGGCAATAAACGCGAAGACAAAATCTACTATCGTCATACAGGCCATGTAGGTGGAATCAAGCAAGCAACTTTCGAAGAAATGATTGCTCGCAGTCCTGAGCGTGTGCTTGAAATCGCGGTTAAAGGCATGTTGCCAAAAGGACCTCTGGGTCGTGCAATGTACCGTAAACTGAAAGTTTACGCAGGTAATGAGCACAACCACGCGGCTCAACAACCGCAAGTTCTTGACATTTAATCGGGATTATAGCAATGGCTGAAAATCAATACTACGGCACTGGTCGCCGCAAAAGCTCATCTGCTCGTGTCTTTATTAAGCCGGGTAGCGGTAACATCACAATCAATCAACGTACACTGGAACAATACTTTGGCCGCGAAACTGCGCGCATGGTTGTTCGTCAGCCGTTAGAACTGGTTGAAATGTTGGAAAAACTGGATCTGTACATCACTGTTAAAGGTGGCGGTATTTCAGGTCAAGCAGGCGCAATCCGTCACGGTATTACTCGTGCACTGATGGCTTATGATGAGACTCTTCGTTCTGATCTGCGTAAAGCTGGTTTCGTTACCCGTGATGCGCGTTCTGTTGAACGTAAAAAAGTGGGTCTGCGCAAAGCACGTCGCCGTCCACAGTTCTCCAAACGTTAATTGGTTGCCTTTTAGGCATAAAGTTGATGAAAAAACCCGTCTTTATGGCGGGTTTTTTATTGCCTATTATTTATGTTAATTATTATAAATAATGACTCAAATATTTATGGTCCTAAAAATGAATTAATACAATTTGCAGAAAAAGATAATTAAATACTTTAAAATTGAAATCTTTTATTGATGGTAAAAATAAGACTTATTTTTATTGTCTAGCACCTTTAAAGATTGGAGTTAACTTTAAGCTTTTTGGTTTATTTATTTGTTAAATGTTAGTTTTTTGTTCTTATTTTTGTATGATGTTTATCTTCAACTAAAATAAATCTATGGTTTTTTCCCTATTCTTCCCCTAAGTAGCTCAAAATCTGTTAGAATATGCGCCTGTTTTTTTATTTCACATTTCTCGCCTTTATCATGCGGGAGGGTTGTGTTGGCTTTCAGTTATGGATAAATGAAAGCAGAACACAGGGGATTTTAAAATGGGTAATGGGTAATTTAAATTAATTACATTTCGTCCATTTTGTATTTTGGAGGTTTTAATGGCTGTCGCTCCTAATAAACGTTCGGTAATGACATTGTTCTCTGGCCCAACTGACATTTTTAGCCATCAGGTTCGTATTGTTTTGGCTGAAAAGGGGGTTAGTGTTGAAATTGAACATGTCGAACCCGGTCATCTACCTCAAGATCTGATCGTTCTCAACCCATATCAGAGCGTTCCTACGCTGGTTGATCGTGACCTCACACTCTATGACCCACACATTATTATGGAATATCTTGATGAGCGTTTTCCTCATCCACCATTGATGCCTGTTTACCCAGTTGCTCGTGGTACGAGCCGTCAATTGATGCATCGTATTCAAAATGACTGGTATTCCCTGATGAGCAAAATTGAGAAAGGTAGTGCGCAAGAAGCTGCAAATGCCCGTCGTCAATTATCTGAAGAGCTAATCGCGGTTTCACCTGTTTTTGCTGAAATGGAATTCTTCATGAGCGAAGAATTTAGTTTAGTTGATTGCTATTTAGCACCATTGTTATGGCGTTTGCCGGTACTTGGTATTGAATTGAATCCATCAAGTAGCAAATACTTACAGTTATATATGCAACGTGTCTTTGCTCGTGATGCATTCTTAGCATCATTGACTGAGTCTGAGCGCGAAATGCGTTTGTCTACGAGAGGCTAAATAAATGATGGAAATGGCGCCAATGTCACCACGTCGCCCTTATTTGTTACGCGCACACTATGAGTGGTTGCTCGATAACGATATGACTCCACATTTGGTGGTTGATGTCACCGTTCCTGCTGTTAACGTTCCAATGGAATTTGCTCGTGATGGGCAAATTGTATTGAATGTTGCGCCTCGCGCTGTAGGTAATTTCGAGATAACTAACGAAGAGGTCCGGTTTAACGCACGTTTTGGCGGCATTCCTCGTCAAGTTTATGTGCCTATGGCTGCGATTATCGCTGTATATGCACGTGAAAATGGTTCCGGCATGATGTTTGAGCCTGAAGCCGCTTATGATGCACAGTTATCATCTGGTATTGAAGAAGTTGAAGAACAAGAAGAAAGTCTCTCCTTAGTTCATGATGCGGAATCAACCAATGAAAACCCGCAGGAACCTTCAGGGGATGAGCCACCAAAGCCACCAAATGGCCGTCCTGCTCTACGTGTCGTCAAATGATACGTATTGCCAAATAAATAGCATAGATGAACAGAGGGCTCGCTCCTCTGTTTTGTTTTCTCTAAACGCCAAGAAATAGTCGTATTCCTTCCGCTGCACTGCGACCGTCTGCGATAGCCGTTACGACGAGGTCTGAACCTCTAACAATATCCCCTCCCGCAAATATTTTTTCATGAGATGTTTGAAATGGAAATAGACTGTCACTATTCGCTATAATATACCCGCGTTCGTCTCGTTTTATCATTTGATTTTCTAGCCAAGGCTGAGGGTGAGGGCGAAAGCCATAAGCGATAATTATAGCATCGGCTTGTATGAAACATTCTGAATTTTCAATCGCTTCTACTTGATGCCGTCCATTTTCAAATATTCCCTTTTGCGTGCGAACAGTGCGTAGACCTATAACCTGCTGCTGTTCACTGATGACGGCTTCAATAGCAAGAGTATTAAAGTGAAATTGTGCGCCTTCTTCTAATGCATGGAACTGCTCTTTTTGAGAGGCTGGCATACTTTGCTGATCGCGTCGGTATATACAACTTACCTGTGCGGCTCCTTGGCGAATAGCACTACGTATACAATCCATGGCGGTATCTCCTCCCCCCAAAACAACAACACTTTTTTCGCGTAAATCGATATAAGGCTGATGATTTAGTGAAGGAATCCCCATTAAATGACGAGAATTTGCGATTAAGTAGGGAAGTGCGTCATAAACGCCTTGAGAAGCATTACTTTGAATCTTTCCATGAATAGCTTGATAGACACCTGTACCAACAAAAATCGCGTCATAATCGTTAATAAGCGTATTTAAAGGGATATCAACGCCCACTTCAGTACTAAGTTGAAATTCAATTCCCATTTCCATAAATATAGCACGCCGCTGAACCATAACTTTTTTGTCTAATTTAAAGGCTGGAATACCAAATGTAAGTAGCCCACCAATCTCTGGATGTTTATCAAAAACTGTCACTGCAACGCCATTACGAATTAAAACATCGGCGCAAGCTAGTCCCGCAGGGCCTGCACCGATAACAGCAACCCGTTTATTAATCGGAGCAACATGAGAAAGGTTGGGGCGCCAGCCGAGAGCAAAGGCGGTATCATTGATATAACGTTCAATATGGCCAATAGTTACTGCACCAAATGTATCGTGCAGCACACAGGCTAATTCGCATAGTTTTTCTTGAGGGCAAACACGACCACAAATTTCGGGGAGGCTATTGGTATGGTGCGATAACTCGGCGGCTTCAATAATACGCCCTTTTGCGGCAAGTCTTAGCCAATGAGAAATTGGATTATGGAGTGGGCATTTCCATTCACAAAAAGGGCTTCCGCAAGAGAGACAACGGCTTGCTTGCTGCTTAATTTCAATTGCATTATCGGGCTCATAGATTTCAACAAACTCTATTTTACGAATTTCCAGCGCTTTTTTAGGCGGTTCGTTACGTTTTAGCCCGAAATAATGTGAACTCATTGTCTTCCTTACTGAACTTGAATTTTGTCTGATTTTACTACTGGTAGCTCAGAGTATTATCTTAAGTTTAGCGCCCAAACGTAAGGAACAATAGTATTATTGTTTGAGTTTTCAAAAGACTATGATGAAGAACTACTCCAGAAGCATTTTTACCCGAGCTAAAACAAAGAGAATACCTACTTGTTATTTATCATTAATGATAAAAAATGGCTATTGAATGAGCAGGATCGATATTTCGAATTAATTAACATCCGAAACTGCCCTGTTTGGTATATGATTCAAAGGGAATTTAACTAAGGGGTGGTTATGAAAGTACTTCGCGGCCTTGCGCAATACTATGTTGATTTGATGATGAAACTTGGGTTGGTGCGTTTTTCCCTATTACTTGCATCTGCACTAGTTGTTCTCGCTATGATCATGCAGATGGCGGTAGCCATCTTCTTGCGAGGACATGTTGATAGCCTTGACATGGTCGGGTCGATTTTCTTTGGGTTAATAATTACGCCATTGGCTGTTTATTTTTTATCAGTAGTGGTTGAGCAACTTGAGGAGTCACGGCAGCGTTTATCACGGATGGTTGATAAGCTTGAGGTTATGCGAAAGCGCGATGCTGAATTAAACGCCCAATTACAAGGTAATATTGAACAACTTAACCTTGAAATTCAAGAACGAGAAAAAGCAGAAAGCGCGCATTTAGAGTTACTTGAGCAGCTCAAACAAGAAATGAAATACCGAGAACAAACACAGATTGAGCTTGAGCAACAATCTGTTTTACTGCGTTCATTCCTTGATGCATCACCTGATTTAGTTTACTACCGAAATGAAAATAACGAATTTTCGGGTTGCAATCGTGCGATGGAACTCCTAACAGGCAAAAGTGAAAAACACTTAGTTGGCCTCACTCCTTTGGATATTTATGATGTAGAGATAGCCTCTAAAGTGATGGAAACAGATGAAAAAGTTTTCCGCCACAATGTGTCTCTAACTTATGAGCAATGGTTGGTCTATCCAGATGGACGTAAAGCATGTTTCGAGTTACGCAAAGTGCCTTTTTACGATCGTGTTGGCAAAAGACATGGGTTAATGGGGTTTGGACGCGATATAACGGAGCGTAAACGCTATCAAGAGGCTTTGGAAAACGCCAGTAGGGAAAAAACCACCTTTATTTCTACTATTAGCCATGAGCTTCGTACGCCGCTTAATGGCATTGTTGGGTTAAGTCGTATTTTACTAGATACCGACTTAACTTCGGAACAATCTAGCTATTTAAAAACTATTCATGTTAGTGCGATTACTTTAGGTAATATTTTTAATGACGTTATTGAGATGGACAAAATTGAGCGTCGTAAAGTGCAATTAGATAACCAGCCAATCGCATTATCTGAGTTTGTAAATGATTTAGAAAATTTAAGTGGGTTATTAGTTCAACCTAAAGGGCTTAAATTTGTTATGAATGTAGCCCCTTCACTGCCAAAAACAATTTTAACAGATGGAACTCGTTTGCGGCAGATACTGTGGAATTTGATTGGAAACGCCGTTAAGTTCACACAAAAAGGTGAGGTAAAATTAAGTATTTGGCAAGAAGCGGATAACAAACTGTTTTTTAGAGTTCAAGATAGCGGCATCGGTATACCTCAAGATGAATTAGATAAAATTTTCGCTATGTATTACCAAGTAACAGACTCTGCTGGCGGCAAACCCGCGACAGGAACGGGAATTGGCCTTTCTGTATCACGTCGATTAGCACAAAATATGGGGGGGGATATACACGTTGAAAGCGAAATTGGACAAGGTTCTATTTTCACATTGTCTATTATCGCCCCTGTTGTTGAGGATGACGTGGTTGAACATCAAGACATGGAAGATGACTACCCATTACCTGCATTACATATTTTACTTGTAGAAGATATCGAGCTAAACGTGGTGGTCGCTTGTTCTGTATTAGAGAACTTGGGTAATACTGTTGATGTTGCAATGAATGGTAAGGATGCTTTAGCAATGTTTGCCCCTGGCGAGTACGATTTAGTGCTATTGGATATTCAATTACCGGATATGACAGGTTTTGATATTTCAAAACAACTCAAGCAACAGTATGAGCATGATGATTTACCGCCATTAATCGCTTTAACTGCAAATGTGCTTAAAGATAAAAAAGAATACCTTGATGCAGGAATGGATGGTGTGCTCAGCAAGCCGTTATCGGTTCCCGCATTGACTCAAGTTATAGAACAATTTTGGGGGGAACACGCTTCCCAACACAATGAGATACAACAAAGTGACTCTATAGCATCAAAAGTTGATGAATCAAGGTTAGATTGTGACATGCTAGAGCAGTACATTGAATTAGTTGGACCTAAGCTAATTCATGATGGCCTAAACGTATTTGAAAAAATGTTGCCAGGTTACCTTGCTATTCTTGACTCAAATATGATTGCGAAAGATCAAAAAGGCATTGTTGAAGAAGCGCACAAAATTAAAGGGGCTGCTGGTTCTGTTGGCTTGAAGAATTTACAGAAAATTGCTCAGCAGATCCAATCGCCTGATTTGCCTGCATGGTGGGATAACGTACAAGAATGGGTTGATGAATTAAAACAAGATTGGAAAGCAGATATAGAAACTTTGAGAAACTGGGTTGATGAGCGTACAAAAAAATAACCCCAACCGAAGTCGGGGTGCGCGAATACTGCGCCAACACCAGGGAAATCTTTGATTTGCATATGTTTTTTGTTTTTTGCAAATCATTAAATTAGCTATGCCACTATAAAGGCTAACATCAAGATACCAAAATTTAGCGTATCTGTTACAAGATTCATTAAAATCTGTGATGAAGATTGATGTTTATGCGCCTTATGGCTTGAGAGATAATTTACTACAAATGGAGGAAGATATGAAATCAATTGCGGTTATTTTAAGTGGCTGTGGTGTATTTGATGGAAGCGAGATCCATGAGTCAGTGCTAACAATGCTTGCTTTGAATCAAAATAATGCCGAGGTTCATTTTTTTGCTCCTGATGAACTGCAACCTACTGTTATAAATCATTTAACTGGCGAAGAAAAAAAAGAAAATCGTAGTCAATTAGAGGAGTCTGCTAGGATTTCACGTGGAAAAATATCACCTTTATCGTCAGCAGACGCTTCAAAGCTAGATGCCCTCATTATTCCTGGAGGTTTTGGTGCTGCAAAGAATTTGTGTAATTTTGCAGTTAAAGGAAGTGAGTGTGAAATTAATAAAGAACTATTAAGTTTAGTACGTCAAATGCACCAACAAAAAAAGCCGCTAGGGCTGATGTGTATTGCACCTGTGATGCTTCCGAAAATGTTAAATACATCAGTAGAACTAACTATTGGTGATGATACTGAAACGATTGCTAAAATAGAAAGTATGGGGGGTAAACACATAAAGTGTGCCGTGGATGACATTGTTGTTGACCAAGTTAACAGAGTTGTTACAACACCTGCTTATATGCTGGCGCAATCAATTTCTGAAGCAAATATAGGTATTAATAAACTCGTTAAGAAAGTATTGGAAATGGCGTGATTATTTGAATGCTAACTATTGTTTCTAATTTGTGGCGCAGGTTAATGAAGATCACAGTTTTATTACTTGTGGTGTGGTTTTCTTCAGTTCTTATTTTTAAATTTGTACCTGTGCCATTTTCTGCGGTGATGGTCGAGCGGCAAATAAGCGCATGGATAAATATAAATTTTTCTTATGTTTCTCGTTCTGAATGGGTAGGTGAAGATCACATTTCTCCGTATGTTTATTTAGCTGTAATTGCAGCGGAAGATCAAAACTTTCCATACCACTGGGGTTTTGATCTCGATGCTATTGAGCGAGCTTATAAGCATAATATGATCAATAAACACTCAGTTAGAGGGGCGTCAACAATCTCACAACAGACAGTAAAAAACTTATGGTTATGGGATGGACGAAGTTGGTTAAGAAAAGGGATTGAAGCCGCTATGACTCCAGTTATGGAGCTTATGTGGTCTAAGAAAAGGATATTGACTGTTTATCTTAATATTGTGGAGTTCGGTGATGGGGTTTTTGGGGTTGAAGAGGCAGCAAAAAAATTTTTCAATAAGCCTGCTAGCAAGCTTACAATGAATGAAGCTGCATTATTAGTAGCTGTTTTACCAAATCCCCATCGCTATAGCGTAAAATCACCATCTTTATATGTTTTGAAAAGACAGGCGTGGATCTTGAATCAGATGCACCTGTTGGGCGGTAAGAATTTTCTGAAAAATAATCAGTTAATATCACAATGATAAAAAAGCCATGGTTTTTAACGCATGGCTTTTGTTTTTAGAGCAATATATTATCGTTTATGATTAATTGAGATATGTGAAAGCAGTTGTAACTCGACGAACGCCGTCTGTCTCACTGGCAATTTTGGCTGCGGCATCACCTTCTTGTCTTGTTAATATACCAAGTAAGAAAACCTCACCATTTTCAGTAATCACTTTCACGCTACCTGATTTCACGCTATCACTAGTAAGAATTTTAGATTTAACCTTAGTTGTTAACCAAGTATCTTTTGAGGCGGTGCCTAAATCAACAGGTTCACCACTACGAACTTCATTATAAACAGCCGTTGTGCCATCAACGTTAGAGGCAATTTGCTTCGCGCGCTCAGCCCAAGCCATATCAGGACTTTGCCCCGTTAGCAGCACATTGCCTTTATAGGCTGTCGCAATAATACGAGCCTTACCAGTGATGTCTTTATCTTTATTCAATTGTCCACTGACTCGTGCCTCTAAGGTGCCATCATCAACTTGTTGACCCACAGTACGAGGATCTGTTGCACTTTTTGTGGCTACCGCTGCTGAGCCAACGACAGCTGCGCCAATACAGCCTTGTAAAAGAATCGTACTGAGAACTACAGCAAAAATAGGTATTAATCGCATTTTATCTCCTTAATCGTCCTGATGAGGGAAAAGGGTATTATCTATGAGGTCACACAGACAATTTACGGTAAGAAGGTGAACTTCTTGAATTCGAACACTTCGCTGGGATGGTATACGAATTTCAACATCTTGTGGGCCTAATAACCCTGCGAGCTCTCCGCCATCATAGCCGGTTAACGCTACGATGGTCATATCTCGCGTTACCGCAGCTTCAACGGCTTTAATAATATCGCTACTATTACCATGAGTAGAAATTGCCATTAGCACATCACCATGTTGGCCCAACGCCCTAACTTGTTTAGCATAAATTTCAGAAGGGTGCTTACTGCCAGAAATCGCAGTTAATACGGCATTATCAGTATTAAGCGCTAGCGCTGGGAGGCTTGGGCGCTCGGTTTCAAATCGATGGATCATACTAGCAGCAAAACGTTGTGCAGTGGCTGCAGATGCGCCATTACCGCAACATAAAATTTTATTACCATTAAGTAATGACTGCACCATCATCATTGCCGCCCTTGAGATGGCATCAGGCAGAGCTTCCGCTGCTGCTATTTGGGTTTGAATACTTTCAGTAAAACACACTTTTATTCGATCAAGCACTGGTTCTTTCCTGTAAAATTTATCCGTTATACTTTGTGCTGTAGCGGTATCATCGACACCTGCTAATTAATTCAGGTAGTTATTTGTTAATTAAAGTCATCTTGGTTGAATGCATTTTGTAGCCATTCAAACTGGTTGCCAGTGATGGCACAAATATCGAAACGGCATGAACTTGTTTCGAAGCTTTCTTGTTTATGTGCAAGCCACAATTTAGCTGCTGCCAATAACTTTCTACGCTTATGCCAGTTTACTGATAAAAGTGCGTCTCCGTAATCACTATTGTTACGAAAACGTACCTCAACAAATACCCAACCTGTATCATCGCGCATAATGAGGTCGATTTCACCTGCTCGATTTTTCGCATTCCGCTGAACAAATGTTAACCCTTGTTGTTGCAAAAACATCAGTACTTGGTTTTCATAGTACCGGCCAATTAGCCATGTTAAGGGTTTTTTGATCATTTTCATGACCTCCTTGTCTGATAAAGCCATCTTCCTGATGGCTTAACTATTTATTTTATTCAGCGAGGACGACTTTACCCTGATTGAACTGTAACCAAGGTAATTCACGGAATACAACACAATTTGTATTTGTCGTTAAAGCACCGGATGCACCATTGATACGTAATTGTCCTGATTGTTGCAATTTGTCATAATTATTCGCTAAAGACCATGCATCGATACCCATGGCATATAAACGAAATAGGGAATAATCATTATTTAATTTTTGTTGAGCTTGTTTGCGCAAATTGTTATTTGCTCCAGCTAATAGTGGAATTTCACTAAATTTCACACCATCCATTTCGAAACGGAAGTCTGCGCCAGAGCCCGCTTGATTGCTGCGTGAGCTAGCATACAGCGCTGGACGTGCGCGAGAACTAATTGCCATTTCAATCATTGGTTTGATTAGGGTGAGTTCATCGCGTGTTGCAACAATATAAACCGCATCAACGGTACCGGTAGGCTCAATGGCTAGTGATTCAGTGGATAGCGATTCAGTGGATTGTAAGCCTGTATTTACAGGGGTACCCGTCATGCGAATTCCAGCACCACTGTTGATGGATTCTTTTAATGAGGGAACTGACCCAAAGGTTTGCATTAATACTGTGGCGCCGCCTTTTTCTTGCCACCCTTGTGCAAAGGCTTTAGCAACTCTGTCGCCAAATGCATTTGCTGGAACTAATACCAGAGGCATTTGTTTCCCTTGTGCTTTTATATAAGCAGCGGCATTGATGGCTTCATCTTCTGGTGACAGTGAGAAATAACAAAGGTTTGGCTGAGGAGACAATTGGTTATCATCAAGCTCATTGAGTGCCAGAACACTAACAGGTGCTCCTGTTTGGGCAATAGTTTGTACGTCTGTTTTCAATAATGGCCCGACGATAAGGTTGAAACCTTCACTTTTAGCTTGCTCAAGTAATTGAGGCATCTGTTGGTTGGTCGTATCGAACACTTTGATGCTTTGTGTATTCGTCGGTGTTGCATCAATACGTAACGTGGATGTGACGATATCACTGTCAGTTGACGTTTGAGCATTGTCTGTTGCCGCTGCAACTTCTGCATAAATTTGGTCTAATACATCATTGCCACTATCCTGCGTTTGAGCCGGGAGAGTGCTAGCTGAGACCGCAGGCGCTTGAGGGATGCCTTTTTGTGCATCCATAAAGCCCTGCATGATGGCTTTACCAAAGACTTCGCCTTGGCCACTCATTGGTAAAAACAACGCAATTTTAGGGCTGCTACCAACACGAGGTAGCATTGCTTGAATTAATTGAGTTGGTGTTGTCATTACCCCAGGGTTATTAGAATAGCGTGTTTTCCAATCATTGAAACCTGTTTGCAATGCATCGGGATCGTCTTGATTGTTTTGGTAAATATCGAGTAGGTCTACCCAACCTTGGAGAATATTTTCGTTTGCACCAATTCCGTGAATCTGTTCTGGTGTCAATTGTGTTAACATTCTCCATAGGCCATCAATGTTGGCTTGGCGCTCAGCGGCTGTCGTTAATAAAGGCTCTTGGCTAATATAAGCACGCAGCGCTTCTATTGAAGGCTTGCCTTGCGCTGCATCAATGATAGCTTGATAGTTGCTGGCATCAGACGTACTTTGCTCAGGTGTTTTTTTCGGTGACGGGAAGTAATCCGAGACAATTTGGCACCCTGACAGTGCAAATGTGGACAGCATTGCTGTGCAGATTAACCCTTTTTTCAAATGCAAAAAAATTGAAGGACGCATACTGTATCCAATGGTGTATTTTTCAATTGCTTAATTTTAAACCGGCTATTCGGATGAAACAATGAACCAACCTAATCAAGCAGTGGTTATGGCATCCACGCTGTATATCGTTCCTACCCCCATTGGTAATATGGGCGATATCACACAACGTGCGTTGGATGTTCTTAAACATGTTGACCTTATTGCAGCAGAGGACACTCGGCATTCCGGCATTCTATTACAGAATTTTGCGATTAATGCACGACTGTTTGCTCTGCATGATCATAATGAACAGCAAAAGGCAGATCAATTAATTAGCAAACTTCAACAAGGCGATAGTATCGCATTAGTCTCTGATGCAGGTACACCTTTAATTAATGATCCAGGTTATCATTTAGTCAATCGTTGCCGTGAAGCGGGTATTCGAGTTGTTCCTTTGCCCGGAGCTTGTGCTGCAATTACAGCGCTTTCTGCTGCCGGTTTGCCTTCCGATCGTTTTTGCTACGAAGGTTTTTTACCTGCCAAAACTAAAGGTCGTAAAGACGTTTTGCAAGCACTAGAACAAGAAACTCGAACATTGATTTTCTATGAATCAACCCATCGCTTGTTAGATAGTTTAGCAGATATGGTCGAAGTCTGGGGGCCAGAGCGCCATGTTGTTTTAGCACGTGAAATCACGAAAACGTGGGAGTCTATTGAAGGCCGCCCTGTTGGGGAATTATTAGCGTGGGTTAAAGAAGATGAGAACCGCCATCGTGGCGAAATGGTGTTAATTGTTGAAGGGTATAAGAAGCCTGAAGATGATTCTGCGATTTCACCGGATGTGGTTCGTACCTTGAATTTATTACAAAAAGAGTTACCACCTAAAAAAGCCGCAGCGATCACCGCGGAAATCTACGGGCTAAAGAAAAATATGCTGTATAAATTGATGCTTGATAATTAAAGTGATGAATGATTTTTATGCGAACACCTTACTTTGATTTATATAAGTGGTAAATGAACGCGTTAGAGTCTGTACAAGCTGCAACAAAGTGCCTATAATTCGCCGCGGAGTTGGCCAGACAACCGCTGCTTTATCGTAGTCCCTTAGGGAGACGGGTAGAGGGGAGGAAAGTCCGGGCTCCATAGGGCAGGGTGCCAGATAACGTCTGGGAGGCGCAAGCCTACGACAAGTGCAACAGAGAGCAAACCGCCGATGGCCTGTTTACAGGATCAGGTAAGGGTGAAAGGGTGCGGTAAGAGCGCACCGCGCGACTGGCAACAGTTCGTGGCACGGTAAACTCCACCCGGAGCAAGACCAAATAGGGGTTCATATGGTGCGGCCCGCATTGAACTCGGGTAGGTTGCTGGAGCCAGTGCGCAAGTGCTGGCCTAGATGAATGGTTGTCCACGACAGAACCCGGCTTATCGGCCAACTCCCATTTTTTCGTCATATTTAGCGCTGTTACGGCGTTAGCACCATTCAGCCATACGGGTCACATACTTTTGTATGCTCCTGTACTGTCTTCACTTCGCTGCCTTGTTACAGCACTAACTATTTAGAAAAAATCTGAGTTTATAGTGCTTCAAGCTGTCTTGTGTTGGCTTCATTCGTCAACCCTAGTCACATACTCGTGTATGCTCCTAGGGATTTCCTCATTTTGCCGCCTTGGCACAACTCGAATTATTTAGAAAAAATGTTATGTTTTGATTCGGTATAAGATATTTTTTATTCTTTCTTTTCTGGTTTTTCTTCACTATTTATTGCATCAAATCATCAATATCACAACGCTCTGATGCAAATCAATACGCCTTCTGAATATGTAAATACAATAGTGGTATTTTAAATGCATGTTAAAGAGATAGGCTAAATGGCAAAGAAACCCCATATTCGCTATATACGTCGTCCCGGTACGGTGGGCGGTAAGCTTCCTTGGAATGATTGGCGAAACGCATCAACGTGGCGAAAAGTGGTACAGCTAATCTTATTGGCTATCAATGTTTATATTGGCATTACTTTCTATTATTGGGTTCGTTACTATGAAACCGGTGGCGCTACGCCCTATCTTCCTCGCCCTGGAGGGATTGAAGGCTGGTTGCCTATTGCAGGGTTGATGAATTTAAAATACACCATAGAAACAGGTAGTTTTCCTGTAATCCATGCGGCTTCGATGTTTCTTTTAGTCTCTTTCATTATTATTAGCTTATTATTGAAAAAAGCCTTTTGCTCGTGGATGTGCCCGATAGGTACAATATCTGAATACACGGGGAAAATAGGGCAGAAGGTGTTTCGTTATCAAAAGCAAATCAGTTTACCTAAATGGCTAGACATCCCCCTAAGAAGCTTAAAATACGTGTTATTAAGTTTTTTTCTCTATATTGCATTTTCCATGTCTGCGCAGATGATCCAATATTTTATGATGTCACCTTATGGCATTATCATTGATATAAAAATGTTGGATTTCTTTCGCTACATTAGTGGCGTGACACTTTCCAGTGTAGTTGTTCTTGTGGTGATTAGCTTATTTATCCGTAATGCTTGGTGCCGTTACCTGTGCCCTTATGGCGCATTATTGGGGCTATTTTCGTTGTTTTCCCCCGTGAAGATCCGTCGAAATGTGGAAAGCTGTATTGATTGTGGAAAATGTGCCAAAAACTGCCCGTCGCGTATTCCCGTCGATAAGCTCATTGAGGTAAGAACGGTGGAGTGCACAGGTTGTATGACATGCGTGGAATCTTGCCCTGTTTCCTCAACGCTGAATTTTTCATTGCAAGTGCCAAGACAGAAGCGCCAAATCCCATTGTCTGGTGTAATTATGTTAGTTTTAACTCTGGGGGTTTTATTTACTGCCATCGGGATTGCTGCTTACTTTGGTGTTTGGGGGAGCCCTGTGCCGGATAATTATTGGTTCCATATTATACCGAATGCCAAAATGATAGGTCATTAATATAATAAAAAAACCACTCATACTTGATGAGTGGGAAGATTTGTTGTTTTGTCATTGTCACAATGACTTATATTATAATGTCTCGCTTATATTTATTTTCTTCTATATGACAGACTAATGCTTCAATTAACCGCTTGCTTAACCATCTGTAATAATTGACGTACATCTTCTGGGCGAGTATTGCCCGTTTCTTTATCAATGATGGAACTATAAATATGAGGAATGATTTTCTTCACACCTGCATCAAGGGCGATTTGCAAAATTTCTGCAAAGTTATCTAAATCAATGCCACCTGTTGGCTCTAAAGAAAAATCAAATTCAGCACAAGCTTTGGCGATGGCTTTATATTCTTCTATATATGTTAATCCTTTCATATTAAAGAACTTAACAGAATCAGCACCCATATCTTTTAGCATCATGATGGCAGTTTCAATCGGCACAATACCGTCTGGCGCTTGGGAACTTAATGGGCCAGTAGAAATTTTAACCATTCCAACAGTGCCTGTTGGTGAAATTAATGCATTAACGAAGGTCTCATTTTGGCCTAATAATGCACGGCTAATCGGTGCGCCAGTAAATACTTGGTTAACGTGCTGTGGTTGCACTTCTTTTGAGATCAAAGACACCATCGTTGATTGATTTGGGTCGCCAGCGCCAAGGCCAACAGATAACGCATTATCCGTTTCTTGTGCGTAAATGCGCATATCTGCAATAGCACTTTCTAAGTCTGGGTAATTTTTAGATAACACACCGACGACGACGAAGGTTTCTGCTGCGGCATAGATATCTTTTGCATTTTGATGGCTGCCCGCCAATACGTTTAAACAGACGCGGTCACGATAAAAATTCGGTGACAATTTCATTTTAAATTCCTTCTACTAACAAACGAATATTCTGTGAAATAACATCAAGTTGCTCAGTGCTGACACTGCGAATATCCGCTTCAACTTTGCCTTCGTTGGCTTTATATTCACGGAAGTAAATGGCGGTATCACCTTGTTTTAGGTCGGCCATGATTTGATAAGTGGTTTTGCCAATCACTTTTTCATCAAAGCTGATTTCAGTACGCGCAATATCACGGCCTGCACCATCCCAAACCACTTGAGCAGATATTCCTTTAATGGCATTGAGGTCACTGATGAATTTAGCCATGCGATTGACCATCTCTGCCCCTGTTTCTTTGGTGGCTGTGAGGTATTGTTCGATGGCGAGAGTGAGTCCTAAAATGCCTTCTTTGCCGACTTTCATTGCACGCCCAATGCCTTGGCTTTGGCGTTTTACCCATTCCACATACTGTTTTTTACCGATGACAAGCCCACTAGTTGGGCCTTCAATCGCTTTAGCACCACTATAAATCACGATATCCCCACCAGCTTCGTAGTAGGTGGTCAGCTCTTCTTCCGCCGCAGCATCAACAATCAGAGGAAGCTGGTGGTCATGAGCCACTTTGGCAGCTTGTTCAACGGTTAACATACTTTTTTGAACGGTATGGTGCGATTTAATGTATAAAATAGCGGCGGTATTTGGGGTGATTTTAGCAGCGAGTTGTGCGGCGCTGCATTCATTGGCAAAGCCTGCTTCAACCACTTTACCGCCACCTAATGCCACCATGGTGTCGACAGGTGCACCGAAGTTAACATTGTGACCTTTAGGTAAAATAATTTCGCGTGGAACTACTTTGCTAGAGGAATGCAGGTTGAGTAATAAATCATCGTCATCTTTTACAATGACAGCGGCAACGGCTTGGGCAATCCCTGCGGAAGCACAAGAAACCACCACGGCGGCTTCAACATTCAATAAATTTGCAATGTATTCACCAGTTTTATTAACTAGGTCTTTAATTTCAAAATAATTATTGAGTCCATAAGCAACACGCTCCACAACCTCAGGCGTTGGCGTTGAAACACCTAATATTGTCATGCGGCCAGAGGCATTAATAACGTGTCTTAATTGATACTTCTCATAAATCGATTGCATGTTCAGATTCGCCTTGTGCATGAATAATGTGTTTTCCACCGACAATGGCAGCAACAGGAACAAAACGGTGAGTCCCTGTGCGGTGCTCGCCTTCTGCATCGGTGAGTTCAGTCGGCTCTTCTTTTAAATCAAATAGGGTAATATCGGCATCAAAGCCCGGTCTTAGGTAACCCTTGGCAGGTAATGATAATAAATCAGCCGCTTTTTCTGTGACGCAGCGTAAGACTTGCTCTGCGCTAAAGCCCATGCAGAGGAATTTGGTCATCACAAAAGCCAGGCTATAAACAGGGCCATTGATGCGGTTGCGCTGGTAAATATCCGAGCTAATAATGTCTGGGTAAGTGCCGATACGCATGGCTTGTTCCGCGACTTTGAAGCTAAAGCTTTCACCGCCGTGACCAACGTCTAAAATCACCCCACGAGCCAGCGCTCTCGCAATTGATGGTTTTAGATAACCATCATCCCCCAAAATTTTATTTGGCTTACCATTAAAGCAGTGGGTAATAATATCGCCACGGGTGAGTAAATTGGCAACTTCATCAATGTCAGGTGGGTTATTGCCAATATGAACCATTAGCGGGAGATTATGTTTTTTCTGCATTTCTTTAGCTTTCACTAAAGGCGCAATTCCGTTATCACCAACAACGCTTTTACTCATTCGGGCTTTCATACCCACAATAAAGCCACGATGGCGCTCAATGGCTTCTTGGAAGCATGTTTCATTAATATTATTCATATCCGACAATTCATTTTGTGCAATGATGCCAATACGAGAAATATTTAATAAAGAAAAGACATTAGTCTTTGATTTTTGTGTGAGCTGATAAAATTTATCAATATCATCAGCGCCAACGCTACCTGCATCAACCAGTGAGGTGACTCCGCCTGCAGCTCCCGCTAAGTCGGGGTCATCGAAGTAGATAGGCGACTCAACAAAACAGTGTGCGTGAGAATCAATCCATCCGGCGCTGACATAGGTTTTACCTTTGAGATCAATAAGTTTTTCAGCTTGTTGGTTACAGGCCAACTCAGGACCTGCTGCTTCGATTTTTCCATCTTTGATAAGAATATCGATAATCGAGCCATCGATACGCTTACCTTGTTTGATGATTAGAGAATACATAGTTGTCCTCTTTATACTCGATGTCATACTCGTCATACTTCAAACCGCAGCGTTGTTGGCAGCACTTCCGCTACCCTAGTCACATACTGGTGTATGCTCCTAGGGATATCGTCGTTTGCCGCCTAGCTGCAATTTGAATTATTTAGAGTATGCCTAAGTGCGTATTCTAAATGATGTCAACCGCAGCGTTGTTGGCTGCACTTTCGCTGCCCTTTGAACTATTTCTTCGAGTCTGTTTTTAATTTATGTTATTAAATAACCCGGAGCAGATGCCCCGGGAGAATGTGAATTAAGCGACGATTGGGAAGAAATAACCGAATAGCATCGCACCTAAAATTGCGCCACCGGCAACGGGTTTTTGCCATACATAGAAAATTAATGCACCGATTAAAGAGCCAATTCCGATTGGAATTGATGCAGCCATCGCAGCAAGGATAATTAATGGGCCAAGGAAACGGCCTGATGTATTACCTGCCCCCATCATGACGTCTGCACCAAAGGTTGAGTTGGCTTGGGCAATGGTGAATTTACGCGCAAAAACAATCAGTAAACCGATTAATACCCCTAGGAACAAACCCGTGAGTAATGAGATCCAGAAGTTTGTGACTAAGATATCCCAACCTGCGGCTAAGAACAGGGCAGGAACGCCTAAGCCAAGACCCGTTTGCAGTGCGCCCCCGATGTCCAAAATACCCACTAATGACCCTTCGATGATCCGTGCAAATAGGAAGCTAGCACCAAAAGCGGCAACAGCACCATAGACCCCAGTATCTAACCCTGCGCGTAACATGGCAACGAAAGCGACTTCGTTAAATGCCCCAAAGCCATAGACGACATACATATGGGTACCCGCAAAGATCCCTGCGGAAAGCAGACCAACAAAGATAGGGAAGGACCATTCTGCATACCAAAAGTCTTGTTTGTTAATTTCCGTTGTCATGATTATTTCCCGCTTAGCAGTCCGTGGACATATTCAAGCCACAATGGTTTATCTAGGTTGAAAGAGGTGATCATCTTCAGGTCAAATTCGCGGAAGAAACCACTCAATACGAACAACAGCACGACGGTGATCATCATAGTTCGAGTAATACGGTTCCAGCCGTTGTCATCAACACCTTTACCAATCAATATCCCTAAAACTAAACCTGGGATAGCATTACCCATGATTAATTGCGCACAGCCACCAAACAAGGTTGCCCAGAAACCAGAACGGCGACCTGCATCCATCGCAGCTAACCAGAAAATCACTGGCATGACGGTGTTAACGAGTAAGTTGGCAGCGGGAACCAAGACATTAACCGCAGTAGTTTGTAGTGCCACAGGAACCGCAGATGCGGTGGTGTTTAAGAATGCAACAACGATTGCACCGATAATGGCACAAGCAATTGCCATTTTTTTCGGATTATGTAGCGTTTCTGCAACGTTGCGATTTTTCGTCAACAGTGCAGCGGCACCCCAGTTTGGGATGATGCGGTGGTCAACGTCTTGGGTAAATGCCCCTGCCGCGACCGAAGATGCCCATGCGTTAAAGAAGAAGCCTAAGCCGAAAGAGAAGTGTGATGCAGGGTCGCCTTCACACGCATTAAGTTCGCCCAATGTGCGGAATGCCCCCATACCCTGTATGGTTGGAGCGTGGAACATACGTGCCGCGCCTGCGCCTAACCCAAAGCCGCAGAGTCCACCTATGATTAGGGACATGCCTAATATTTCTAAAAAAGATGCAGTTTCACTCATGGAATTAACTCCAGACCTGATTGCTATTATTGTTCTGTAAATGGTATTTCGTTGACAGAAAGTAAGGTAACATCCAGCGAAACGTCGAGCACAACACGAAAATGTTCACGTTTGCGTGGCAAAAAGATAAAAAGAAACTTTTCTGTCCGCGAGTGTGAGTGAGCACTAACAACCTCAACATCCTTTGGCTCTATCCGCAGGATGATGTCTGTGCTGTTTTTCAGTACGGTTTTTTGAATTGAATTTAAGGCGTCCGCAATGGCTTTTTGCTTGGTATCACCTTGCCCTGTAACCCGCACAACCGTTTCGATAGATTTTTTCATTAAGCGTTGCCGTATTTTTTATTGAATGCTTTTACCAAGCGCTCGCCTAACTCTTCCTTGTCCATAAAACCAAAACCTAACACATTGCAACCTTCTGCAATTGCAGTTTCTCCCTCTTCGATAGAGCGCATCCCATAACGAGCTTTATAACCATATTTCGTTTGTGCGGTGATTGCGCCTGCGCCACCACTGCCACAAAATGAAATCCCAAGGTCGGCTTGCTCTGCGTTCATGACATCACCAAGCTTCATATCTGCCGCCACACCGGGAACAACAATGGCTTTCCCACCCGCAGCTTCCACACCCGCAGCCACTTTTTGACCTTTACCTAGGCGATCTCCGATTACAACAACCATCTGTTTCATATAAATATTCTCCAATCCTACAATTTAAAAATTAATCATTCGAACGAGCGACTTCAAAGTGAACAGAGAGTAAATAAGCCTCTTCCTGTGCTAAGCCGGACAATGTGTCGACAACCCGTTGCGCTAAGGCAAGTGAATGTGCCGATATTTCATCAAACAAACTGATATCGACTTCGGGTAAGGCTTCACCGGTTTTTGCTCTGGCAACCATGGCACGTAGATGAGATTCCAACATTTGTTGTTGTACATCAGTGGTGTAGCAGTCCTCCTGCTTGAGCCAGTCAGTAATTACTGCTAGCAGTTTTTGTGTCACCTCATCAATATCGAGGTTGTGTTCTAACATTTTAAAAACTACAACTGATTCACTCATAACTATTTAAAATCCAAAGTAATATTGCAAGTTAGACTACTTCTGTTCCTTATGCCTTATACCTTAGTCTGTTATTGGTGATTTTTGCAGGCAGAGAATTTCCACTTTTAAGTGGAAATAATTTGGAAACTACAAAGGTATTTTTTGGGGCGTTTTTTGAGCTATTTGGAAGTTAAGTGGAAAAATTGATTTCAATCAATCATCAATAAAGGGTATTTACAAATTATTTGGTATAAAAATTAATTAAATATCAGCTTGTTATGTATTATTTTTGTGGAGTGGAAATAGAAAAGGCAACTGGAAGTGAAACCGGAAGTCATAAATGGAAATTATTTAATATTGGCAATAATGGTTTCCACTTAACCATTTTGAGTGGGGAACCAGTCTGGTTATAGAGAGAAAGAATTGATGAAATTGTGGTTAGGATCACGTAAAAAGCCGTCACTCCCCTTTTTCCACTACTAAGTGGAAGTGACGATGTTATTATTGGATACGGGCTAAACTATCTTTAGCTATCGCTTGGAATTCATTGAAGTTTTTCACACCAATAAGGCGGCGAGTTGTTTTTTCTTTTACAAACGTGACGAACAGGTCATAGATTGCCATCGCTTCTTCGTAATCGACCTTACTGATTGCTAGTAAGAAA
Source organism: Providencia sp. Me31A (assembly GCF_050487165.1). Lineage (NCBI taxonomy): Bacteria > Pseudomonadati > Pseudomonadota > Gammaproteobacteria > Enterobacterales > Morganellaceae > Providencia > Providencia sp. Me31A. The sequence goes on along the minus strand of NZ_JBKQGZ010000001.1, from coordinate 75,962 downwards.
ATGACATAGGCATTTTCTTTGGTTTCTTTATTCCATTCAATACCTTGAGGGGCAACAATTGTCACAACCACCGTTTTATTGGCAAGTAGCCCTAAAGAGTGAGGTAAAGCAATTCCCTCACCAAGTAAGGTAGAAACAATGGATTCGCGTTCTTGCAAGGAAGGGTAAAAGTCGGCAGTTACATAGCCTTCTTGCTGTAATTTATGGCACACCGTTTGGAATAGTGTTTCTTGGCTAATTTTTTCATTAATGACCATAAAGAAACGCTCATCAAAGAAACGCTCGATAATATAAGGGCGAGTTTGGTCAATCATTGCAAGACGGCCAACTTGCTCTAATTGGTATGGTGTAGGAAAGGGCGCTATTTTGATAACTGGCTTATTTTTTTCAGAGATCCGCACGGTAGTAATCACAAAATCTTCAGTGACTTCTTCAAGGGATTCATACTCTTGTAATGTCAAACCTCGACTAAATTTAAGCTGTGGAAATTCACGCATGATTTTTGATTCCACTACACGGAACGTTGAGTTTCCTGCATCCGTGACGACTAAAACTTCAGTTTGACGAATTGAACCTGCACCATAATTGCGTTCAAGACTCACACCAATGTGAACAGCTAAGTAACCTAGCTCGTCCTCACTGATGGGATGTGGAAGTAATTGCTTACTTACACTGGTTAATGCACTGAGAGTAACATCATAGGCAAAAGGGTAGTACTGTTTAATATCTGACAGTAATGGATTTGGCGTCGAAATATGGTATTGCAAGCGTGTTATCAACGCAGCAAGGTGGGTATTCAGGTCTTTCTTCAGTTTCTCATCATTACGTAAGTCATAGTTATATAACTCATTAATATAATTCAAAATGTATTCGGACAACTCATTGTGACTACCACTTTTTTGCGTACTGGAGTCTTGGTTACCAATACGCTGTGCAATGATTTGATCATGTAAATAACTGAGTTCTGCTGCGGAAAGATCATTGCCAAGAAAGTAAATAAGCCCCTTGGATATTTCATCGCAGGCTTTGCGGATCACTTCTTCACAGTCATCATTTTTAACGGCGGAGGTGAGCTCATGACCGCGAGTGATCCGTAATATTGTCACGGCACAGTTAAAAATGAGGTATAGATGCCCCTCATTACTAATCCGAATATCAAAGCGATTCATACTGTTATGGATCACTTTATCAATATAGGTTAGGTCTAAATTATCTAAGCTATCAGGACGGAAAGTCGCTAATTCAGGGGTTAACTGGGCTGAATACCGACGCCATAAGGTTTCGGTCATGCAAGCACGAATGGCCCACTCACTACCATTTAGGCGAATACCTTGGTGGGGAATGCTTTCCAAAGTAATTTGGTACTTTTGTAACTGTTCCCGAACAGAGCCCATGTCTTGCTGTAGGGTTCCTCGGCTGATAAACCATTCTTCTGCAATGTCATCAAGCTTGACGGGAAGAGATAACATTAATAATTTCAACAATAAAGCATCAATGCGTTCTTTACTCGTCCGTGGAATATTACTGTCTTCATCTTTTTGCTGTGTAAAGGTGGCAAATAGTGCTTCATCCTCAATTTTCAAGCGATAACCATGACCGCGTTCATACACTATGTGAGCACTATAATCTTGAATCAATTCATTGATTTCATTGATGTCAGAGCGGATAGTTCGTGTGGAAACGGAAAAACGTTTTGCTAATTCATCTTGAGAAACCACCTCATTGAGAATTTGAGCAAATATTTGATTGTGTCGCTGTTGAGTGAATAGAGCCACGAGAACACCTTTAAATAGCAAAACCAAAAGCATTTGAGCCAGAAAATAATGCATTTTCTTTCTCGCTAATGGCAGGACTCTAACACAGGCGTGTCAATATGTATGACAGTTAAATGATTAAATTTGCGAATCCGTTCGCAAATTTTGACCTATTTTTATTGGTTAAGGCGATTTTGAGTCAATAACCTAACAGATAATGTAATGTAAAATCGGTTAGTTATGTTCCACCAAGATCGATCAACAGACCTCGAAAATCTGTATTTGCCATGATCTCGATTTTATGATCGTCTTGAATAAATACACCGTCATTACAATTCATGGTCAAATTTTCACCTTGTTGAGTCCGTAAGGTGGCTCCTCCATGTATTGATTGTATAAATGCATTTTGCCCTTTTAGTACCATCGTGTATGATTTCCCTGACTCCAAATGAATTTGATTGATCCAAATTTGTTGACGTAACTGGAGGCTTTGATATTCACCACTGGGAGAGGCAATTAATTGGTTCTCGTTTTCATTAATAACTATTTTTTGTAACGGTAGTGATTCTTGTTGTGGGCAAGCGTTTAACCAAAGTTGTAAGCGAGTTAACGGAGTCTGAGGGCAGATATTTTGTTCACTGTAGCTAAGATCTGGCCGTGGGGAGAAGCGCACACATTCCCCTTCACTGGCTTGAATCGCATTACCTAGGCTATCACGGTATTGAGCATGTCCTTTTAGAATAATGTTTAAGATATCGACATGAGGATACATTCTCGGCTGTAATGCGTTTGTTGGTGCGATAACCTCTTGATTTAGCACTCTTAATGTTTTGAAACCCATAAATTTGGGGTCAAAATAATGGCCGAATGAAAAAGAGTAACGCGCTTGTAGCCAACCATAGTCTGCTTTTCCGCAATGATTAGCGGCTCTCAGTGTCATCATAATGGTTAACTCCCATTCAAGAATAAATAAGTTAATAATCTATTGTTATAATAAATAGCTAGACGTTGAATTGTTAGCCAGTTAATCTGTTTTCCTTATTCAAATTTCCTGAAAGAGATACATCATGAGTAAAGAGAGAGCACTAACGCTTGAATCATTAAGGGTGATGGATGCAATCGATAGACGTGGTAGTTTTGCAGCGGCAGCAGAAGAATTGGGCCGAGTACCCTCTGCGCTTAGCTATACCATGCAAAAGCTAGAAGAGGAACTCGATGTAATTTTATTTGACCGTTCAGGACATAGAACCAAATTTACCAATGTTGGCAGAATGTTGTTAGATAGAGGGAGAGTTCTACTTGAAGCCGCAGATAAATTAACGTCAGATGCAGAAGCCCTTGCTAAAGGGTGGGAGACCCATTTGACGATAGTGTGTGAGGCGCTGGTACCTGCACAATCATTATTCCCACTGGTTGAACGATTAGCTGAAAAATCCGAAACACAGTTATCTTTGATTACTGAGGTGTTAGCAGGTGCGTGGGAACGCCTGGAAAATGGTAAAGCGGATATTGTGATTGCCCCTGATATGCATTTTCGTTCTTCTTCAGAGATTAACTCTAAATCGTTATATACCATTAGCCATATTTATGTCGCAAGTCCAGAGCATCCAATCCACTTAGAACCAGAACCGCTTTCCGATAGCACACGTGTGAAATACCGTGGGATTGCAGTAGCTGATACGGCGAGAGAGCGTCCGGTGATCACAGTACAGCTTTTGGATAAACAGCAACGTTTGACGGTATCGACCATTGAAGATAAACATAATGCTTTACTGGCAGGGCTTGGAGTGGCAACGATGCCATACCCGCTGGTGGAGCAAGATATTCGCGAAGGACGCTTGAAAGTGGTTGGTCCTGAGTTTAGCCATCAAACAAATATTATTATGGCATGGCGTCGCGATAGTATGGGGGAGGCTAAGTCGTGGTGTCTCCGAGAAATCCCCAAATTATTTAGGGTGTAAACTCGTTATATTTTGAGCCGTAGGGAGATTGACTTCATTGAGTCACCCGAGTCACATACTTATGTATGCTCACGGGATGACTCAATTTGCCGCCTACTGAGAACTCCTCATCTAAGTGATATTCTCTTCAACTGATTCAACACCTTTATTTTGGACAAAAAAATACCTCCCGAGGGGAGGTATGAATTGGACAAACAAATAAAATCAAATAAATAAGGGTTATAATGAAACAAGGGTTACCACTTTTTGTTCAATAACGCGTCAATGCTGAATTTACCTGGACCTGTGATGGCTAAAAGTAAGAAGCCCCCAGCAATCGTAAAGTTCTTCATAAACATCAAACTGTTTGGCGCAACACTAAAATCAGTATGGAACAATAAAGCGGTTAAAACAGTGAAGCCGGCAGTAAACAAAGCAACGGTTCTGGTTAAGAAACCAAATAAGACCGCAAGCCCACCACCTAATTCAAGCAAAATCGTTAATGGTAATAAAAAGCCGGGAACCCCCATAGCTTGCATATATTGTTGTGTACCTGCATAGGCATCACCTAATTTCCCATATCCAGCAACAATAAATAGGATTGGCATCATGATACGAGCTAATAATATCGCACCATTTTCTAAATTTTTCATCGAGATTCTCCAGACTAATAGGTCATTAAATATCATTAAGTTGCGATATCTATCGATTTTTTATGTTGCTTTCAGCACAAATAGGCAAGAAAACGTTTGATGAATTTATAATAGCCAGTTACTTGTTCAATAAAAAGTAAAGCTTATTAACAATGATATGCAAAAATATTGAATGAAATGGTTGGGGGACATAAGGTGATGATAAGAAAATTAGCTATCTAATTGATATATAGCTAATAATTCTTAATGACTATTTTTTAGTGGCGTTAATGGTGCTCTTAACGGTACGAGCAATGCCCCAGATTGTGAGTGCTTTTTTGCCTAATTGGAGAAATCTTTTAGGTTTTTTTAAGGTGTAGATAGAAAGTAGCCCCGTGGCAGCGACAAATAGAGGGCGGAAGGTAATAAATGTTTTCCAAGCTCGGTCATATGGGGCTGTGACCTGCAGCCAATCCTCAGATGTGCTTGCAAGGTCACTGCGTTGGCGTTCGATTTTCTTAATCAATAATTGCTTTTTGGCTGCTAATAACTGGCGCTTATTATTGCTCATGGTTTTTTCTCGCTAAAGCTTGAGCATCTTGACTCAATTGTTCCCGAGTCGAACCTAATAACGTGGACTGTTTGGCTTTTTTTAATGCCCAAATAGCAAAAATAATGGCAAGGAGAATTAAACTCCCAGTGGTAATTGCAAGTGCTTGGTAACGGTATATGGGGTCAACAGACCAAAAAATTAAGCCGATCAAGCACATTAGCCCAAAAGCAGTAAAAAGCAGGGCTAATCCAACTAAGAGTAATAGTTGAATAAAGTTAACTTTCTCTTCTTCAAACTCAACAGCGATAAGTTGAAGGCGAGTTTCGACAAGGTTAACGGTAATACTGGCTATACGTTGCAGTATTTCAAGGACCCCTTTACCGGGGCCCTGACGTTGTTGATTTGGTTCCATAGGCGACTAACGTTTTGCGAGCAGTACGCCAAGAACTACACCGACGGCAGCACCGATACCTACACCTGTCCACGGATTTTCGCGCACATAATTATCTGCACGACCAGCCATTTCTTTAGTTTGTTCGGTAATTCTTTCGGTAGTTTGGCCGAGTTTCGCACGAGATGAATATAGTACGTCTTTGGCTTTAGATTTTAGGCTTTCAATCTCTTCTTTCGATTTTTCGCCAGTGTCACTGAGCACCGCTTCTAAAGAATCTGCTAATGCTCTGAGCTCTGCACGCAGTTCTTCTGATGAATGATTTGATGACATGTAGAACCTCCTATCAATAGAAATGAACTCTTAACTGTATTAACAATAAACATTTTTGTATTAAGTGCAATGTATTATTCAATGGCTAATAATAGATTTAGATGAAATATAAAAAACAAAATCCCTAAAAAATCCATTTAATCAAAGACCTAAAGTGCGTAAGACAGCGGGGAAGGAAGACGTAAAATTAAGTAAAACTGGAGGTGCGGGAACAACGGTGTTCCCGCAATAGGGATTAATTAGCTTTTTTACTTGAGAGTTTCTTTTTTACCACAACAGCGATACTGCCGATTAAGCCGAGGATCAGTAAGCCTACAGGAATTAACATCAAAATATTCATAATATGATGTTCATAGAGTAGGAAAATAGGGCTTTTACCGAAACCATAACCAATAGCTGTTAAAATAAGCACCCATAATAAGCCACTTAACCAATTAAATACTTGGAAACGGCCATTTTGTAGGCCTGCGAGGCCAGCAATAGTCGGGAGTAATGTTCTAACAAAGGCTAAGAAGCGACCAATCAATAATGCTGCAAGCCCATGACGATGGAATAAGCCATGAGCACGTTGGTGATAGTGTTCAGGTAAGTGTGCGAGCCATCCTTTGACGAGACGTGTGTTCCCCAGCCATCGCCCTTGGATATAACCGACCCAGCAGCCTAAGCTAGCACCAGCGGTTAGAATGGCAATGGTGAGTGGATAACTCAATGTACCTTTAGCGATGAGTACACCGACTAAAATCAATAGGCTATCACCCGGTAAAAACGCCGCAGGTAACACCCCGTTTTCTAAAAACAAGATAGCGAACAGCATGAAGTAAATCGACCAGACTAACGCTGGGTTAGACAGGGTGACATAATCTTGGTGCCAAAGGGCTAAAAAAAGTTCTTTAACTAATTCCATTAATGTTTCCTAAACGGCTATAACAACAAACTTGTTGTTGGGCAGGGAGAAATGGATTAAGTGAATGCCAAAGTGAAAATGTTGTTTCCTCAGGCTGTTAGTGTAAATCACGCACACTTTAACAAAACAGAAAATAACTAAACAGCAAATTTTAAGCTTATTTTTAGTATTCATTTAAGTTTTGCCTTATTTTTACAGTTTATCACTCAGTGATTAACAATTTAAAGTGCTTAAAATTGGTGTTTAATCCACCTTTTAGTGGAGATAATAAGAAATATTGCCATTACTTTACCTTTTAATCTAAAAAACAGTGATAAAATACACTCAGCTAATTATTGCATTTTGAGACTATTTACCGTACCTTATACGCATAGCAAAGGGGAGTAACTTCTTCTTGTCGGTTTATCGTCATTACGGTGTACACACTACACCCGGTAGCCGAGCACCACAATTTCCTGTCTTCAGGTCATTTGTGTTGTAAGTGAGACCTTGCCAGAAGGCGAGGTTTGCTCATAATTTACAACCCAAAAGATAGCAATCTGAGGTTAAAGAATTTAAGCGGCTGATGTCTTCTGGATATCAGCCGTTTTTGTTTTTAAAGGAAAGGAAAATGCACTCAGTAGGCAACCCCGTTTTATGGGGCAGTTTTGCAATTATTATTTTAATCATGTTACTTGTTGACCTGTTTTGGCAAGGAAAGCATAAAGGGCAAGCCATGTCGATGAAGCAAGCTGCGGCATGGAGTATCGTGTGGGTTACGTTATCATTGATTTTTGCCGCAGGTTTTTGGTGGTATCTTAATGATAACGTAGGGCGTGAGTTTGCAGATAGCCAAACACTGGCCTTTTTAACGGGTTACCTATTAGAAAAAGCATTAGCGGTTGATAACGTATTCGTGTGGTTAATGCTATTTAGCTATTTTGCGATTCCTGCCAGCTTACAGCGACGTGTATTAGTCTACGGTGTATTAGGTGCTATTGTATTACGTACGATTATGATTTTCGCAGGTAGTTGGTTAGTCACTCAATTTAGCTGGATATTGTATATTTTTGGTCTATTCCTGTTATTTACAGGGTTGAAAATGGCATTTGCTAAAGAAGATGATTCACCTATCAACGATAAACCGTTAGTTAAGTGGGTTCGTTCTCATCTACGTATGACGGATGAGTTACATGGCGAAAAATTCTTTATTAAACAAAATGGTATCTTATTCGCAACACCGTTAATTTTGGTTTTGATCTTAGTTGAGATTAGCGATGTGATTTTTGCGGTTGATAGCATACCCGCTATCTTTGCCGTGACAACTGATCCCTTCATTGTTTTGACATCTAATTTGTTTGCTATTTTAGGCCTACGTGCAATGTATTTCTTGTTGTCAGGTGTAGCAGAGAAATTCTCAATGTTAAAATATGGTTTAGCAGTGATTTTAAGTTTTATCGGTATAAAAATGTTGCTGATTGATATTTACCATATTCCAACACCGATTTCTTTAGGGGTCATTGCGAGCATATTAGTTATGACTTTAATTATTAATACGGTCGTCAATAAGCGTAACGAAGCTAAACACTAATCTAGTTGATTTAAAATCCCTTGTATAAACGCAGGGGATTTTTATTTTAACCTACTGAAAATCCTATCTCATTTTTAATATGGCATTCTACTATAAGAAACAAAACTCTATTCAGATCACAGATGTGTAAAATGTTTGTTAAAAAAGATCAATCATTGTGTATATTTTGAATAATTGCCTTTTCAGGCAACTATTATTCCTTATACTTGCTGTGCAAACACATTTAATTCCTAATAAATATAAATAATATAGGTCTATCATGGATAAAAATAAAACAGGGTTATGGCGAGTCATTAGCCAAGGTAGTCTAGTTAAGCAGATATTAGTTGGTCTAGTTGCGGGTATTTTACTGGCATGGCTATGGCCTTCAGCCGCAAAAAACGTCGGATTGTTTGGTGATCTATTTGTTAGTGCACTAAAAGCAGTGGCGCCAGTATTAGTATGGGTGCTAGTCATGTCATCAATTGCTAATCACCGCAAAGGGCAAAAAACCAGTATCAAGCCAATTTTGGTCTTGTATATTTTAGGAACTTTTTTTGCAGCGCTTGTTGCGGTTATCGGCTCTTTCCTGTTCCCATCAAACTTAGTTTTAGCGGTGGGGGATTCTCAACTGAACCCGCCGGGTAATATTGCTGAAGTTTTAAAAGGCTTGTTGATTAATATCTTTGCTAACCCTGTTGATGCCTTAATCAAAGGCAACTATATCGGTATTTTAGCATGGTCTATTGGTCTTGGTATTGCATTACGCCACGCAAATGAAACAACTAAAAATGTGGTTCATGACTTATCTAATGCTGTGACGCAATTAGTGCGTGTGGTGATCCGCTTAGCGCCATTAGGGATTTTTGGTCTGGTTTCCGCCACTATCGCGACGACCGGTTTTGATACCTTAAAAGGCTATATCCATGTGCTAGCTGTATTAATTGGCTGCATGTTGATTGTCGCCTTTATTGTTAACCCTTTGATTGTATACTGGAAAATTAGACGTAACCCATTCCCTTTGGTATTAGCTTGCCTGCGTGAAAGTGGTGTTACTGCATTCTTTACCCGTAGTTCTGCTGCGAACATTCCTGTGAATATGGCAATGTGTCGCCGTATGAATCTGCATGAAGATACTTACTCGGTATCGATTCCGTTAGGCGCAACCATTAATATGGCGGGTGCTGCGGTGACAATCACCGTTCTAACGTTAGCTGCGGTACATACATTAGGTATCCCTGTTGATATCCCAACGGCGTTATTATTAAGTGTGGTGGCTGCGGTGTGCGCATGTGGTGCATCAGGGGTTGCAGGTGGGTCATTATTATTGATCCCACTAGCTTGTAATATGTTTGGTATTTCGAATGAAATTGCCATGCAGGTTGTTGCTGTGGGTGTCATGATTGGGGTACTGCAAGATTCAGCAGAAACTGCGTTGAATTCATCAACTGACGTATTGTTCACTGCGGCAGTGTGTTTATCTGAAGATGATAAGTTAGCGAACGCAGAAACACAATTATCCCATAATGATTAATCCGCTATTTGTTTAATACAATAGGGCCGAGGTGATATCAATCATCTCGGCCCTTATCTAAGCGGTTATCTGATTAAAGTTGATAGGCGATCTTCATACCTTGTTCGATAGCTCTACGTGCATCAAGTTCAGCAGCAACATCCGCGCCTCCAATAACATAGGCGTTAATACCACGTTCTGCTAATTGGTTTTTTAACGGGCGATAAGGCTCTTGCCCTGCACATAGGATCACATTATCAACGGGTAAACACTGGATTTTATCTTGATAACGGATATGCAGGCCTTCATCATCAACTCGCATGTACTCAACCCCATTTAGCATTTGGACACCACGTTTCATCAATGAGAGACGATGAACCCATCCTGTTGTTTTCCCAAGTCCAGCCCCAACTTTACTATTTTTACGTTGAAGTAAATAAAGATGGCGAGCTGAGTGAACCGTTGTTTTTTCTGGTGGGTTGATGCCCCCTTTGGCACGAACAGTGGTATCAATATTCCACTCTTTATTAAATAGAGTCGTATCTAAGCTACTACTTTTTCCTTCTTGGGTTAATAGCTCTGCAACGTCAAAACCAATGCCTCCAGCACCTATAATAGCCGCACTTTTACCCACAGTGCATTGTTTGGTGATTACATCAAGATAAGAAATCACTTTATGGTGATCGACACCTTCAATCTGGATCTTTCGTGGGGTCACTCCCGTTGCAATAATGACTTCATCAAAGCCTGATAAATTGGAAACGTTGGCCTGTTGTTCAAGGCGAACATCAATATTCAATAATTGTAATTGGCGACTAAAATAGCGGATGGTTTCATGAAACTCTTCTTTACCTGGGATTTTTTTCGCAAGATTAAATTGGCCACCAATATGATTAGATTTTTCAAATAAAGTGACGCGATGCCCACGTTTAGCGGCGTAAATCGCACAGGAAAGCCCCGCGGGACCTGCACCGACAATAGCGACAGATTTGCTAATTGCGGCTTTTTCGTTTGGATAGTCGAACTCCCTAACGGCTCTTGGATTGACTAAACAACTGGCCAGCTTGCCACTAAAAATCAGATCGAGGCAAGCTTGGTTACAACCTATACAGGTATTAATTTCATCAGCTCGATTTTCCTCAGTTTTGCGAACAAAAGATTCATCGGCAAGGAATGGGCGAGCCATGGAAACCATATCAGCTTGTTGATTTGCGAGGATTTGTTCTGCAACAAAGGGGTCATTGATTCGGTTAGTGGTTATTAGTGGGATATTTACCTTACCCATGAGCTTTTGGGTTACCCAACTAAAAGCACTGCGAGGTACTTGAGTGGCAATGGTGGGGATACGAGCTTCGTGCCAGCCAATACCTGTATTGATCATGGTTGCACCGGCAACTTCAACCTGTTTTGCCAGTTGCTCAACTTCATCCCATGTCGAGCCATCTTCAACGAGATCCAACATAGACAGTCGATAAATGATAATGAAATTTGTGCCGACGGCTTCACGGATCTGACGAACAATTTCAATTGCAAAACGAATACGGTTAGCGTAACTGCCTCCCCATTCATCAGTTCTATGATTTGTCCTTTTAGTAATAAACTGATTAATCAAATAGCCTTCAGAACCCATGATTTCAACACCGTCATATCCGGCTTGTTGAGCTAACTTAGCCGTAGTTACAAAATCTGCAATGGTTTTTTGCACGTCATCATTAGACAGCGCTTTAGGCATAAAAGGGATAATTTCAGCTTGAATAGCGCTAGGCGCAACTAAGGCAGGGTGCAAACCATAACGGCCAGCATGTAAAATTTGTAGGGCAATTTTGCCATCAGCTTGATGAACGGCATCAGTAATTTGCCGATGAAAAGGCAGCTGTTTTTCTTCATTTAAGACGGCACCATGTGCGGTAAGTGCCCCTTCAGGGTTAGGTGCTATTCCCCCTGTAATGATGAGACTGACCCCATTTTCAGCGCGTAAACGATAAAAATGTGCAAGTCGTTCACTTCCTTGCGGGTGTTCTTCAAGCCCTGTATGCATAGAGCCCATCAATATTCGATTTTTTAAGACCGTGTGCCCCAAATCGAGAGGGGTAAAAAGGTGTGGAAAATTGCTCATCATCGAACTCCCATTCGGGATTTAATTAACAGGTCAGATGAGTTAACTGTAGCGTAACACGTTTATAAATTGGTAATGATGTTAATTTTTTGTGATTTTTATCATGACTTTTAATGAAAAATGTGGAGTTAATCTAAATATATCGCAGGATTTTATTATTTCGTCATATAAATAAATTATCAATAACATTCAAATTTATATTCCCGCAAAATGATTATTTCTTCGAACAGGAACTGACCATGAAAGAGATTTGCCAAGCAATCACTTTAGAAGGTGAATATGTTCGCCTTGAGCCTTTATCTCACCAATATGACACCGAACTTGCAGAAACTATTCGGCGAGATGGGCTGCATAAATTGTGGTATGCCCTAGTCCCTGAACCTGAGCATTTTACTCAAGATGTTGAAAGCCGCCTTGAACGTTGGCAAAAAAAGGAATGTTTACCTTTTGTGGTTATCGATAAGCGAACAAATAAACCTGTAGGCATCACGTCATATAACCGTGTGGATAATGCAGTGCGCCGTGTTGAAATTGGGGCAACTTGGTATGGCGCAGAAGTACAGCGCACCATATTGAATACAGAAGCTAAATATATGTTGTTAAAACATGCGTTTGACGAATTAAACTGTGTTGCAGTGGAATTTCGGACTCATTTCTTAAATAGTCAAAGCCGCCGTGCTATTGAACGGTTGGGGGCAAAGCTTGATGGTATTCTTCGCAACCATATGAAAACTAAAACAGGTGAACTACGTGATAGCTGTGTTTACAGCATTATAGAATCAGAATGGCCTGCGATAAAACACCATTTAGAATGGCAAATGGTGAAGCCGCGTTAACGTAATGGTAAGTAGCCCACCAACAGGTGGGCTAAAGTTGAATTATAGATACTCATGCATTGGTTTCGTCATATAGACGTTATTGGGCATTTTTTCTGTCGTGATATAGCCTGCTGGGCTATCAATGAGAGCGGGAATACGATTTACTAAGTTTGCACAGGTTAACTCTACTGTCGCAGGGTTGTTGACCTCAATACTGGTATCTGGCTCACCAATCAACTGCCAACTGTTTTTATCACATTCATCAGCGGTCAAAATCTTCCCAATACACTCTGTTTCAAGGGTAACACCTTCAGCAGTTTCGGTGATCACGACTGCGGACAAGCCAAGTACATCACCTTTTTTTACGGTCATTTTTAAGGTATCTGAATAGATATCTTGTTGGGCAATCTGTGGTACACAGCGCTGAGTTTGGCTCGTGATGGTGAGTCCAAGACGGCTACAGAGCCAACCATTTTGTGTCCACATATACGGTGGTGCATATTCACCGCTTTCAATTTTTTGTGAAATCACATCATAGGGTAAGTCATTATAGTTACCAATTTGCTTATCGAATTCATCAACAGTTAAGCCTGCACCATGACCGATGGCTAAAGCAATACCATAATCTTCAACGTTATAGCAGCTAGAACCTTTGATTTTCACCAGTTTATGCATTGAGCCTGCTAAGGTGTCGATTAACACACCCCAATACATATCTGGGTAGCCACTACCTGCTAAGGTACAGTTATTTTCTTTTGCTAATGCATCAAGTTTTTGGGTAATTTTAGGTGATGAATTCCACGGATAAAGGGCTTCTTCCCCTGTTGAAATGGCATTAACGCCATGGCGTGCAAACAAAGAAAATGCGTCTTCTAAATCTGCCATGGTACTCAGTGTGGCAATGATCCCAACATCCGGTTTTAATGCTTCAAGGGTTTTATCTGCTTCATGAAGCGGCTGAACTTTGACGCCGGTTGGTGTGGTTCCTGCTATTTCGCCTATATCTTTGCCTATAACAGCGTCATTGATATCAAAAGCCGCTACAACTTCAGCGCCATGCTCTTGCAAGTAACGGATCAAAAATTTACCCATTTTTCCGCAACCATATTGAACTGCACGTACTTTTTTCATCATTGTTGTCCTATATGCGAATTATTTATACCCCATATTGTGAGATCTAAATGATAAGATTGTTGTTCTGTATCAAATAATTCAATAAAGGATGTTTAATAAAAAAGGTTTCCTTTATGTTATTATTTATGTTGATAATTTAAACTAAGGTAGTATCAAGTATCACTTGTATGTCTGTTAGGTATCTCATCAAGGACGGAAGGTGTATTAAGTTGCAAATTGAAACCTAAAATAATAGTTTTTCATTATGTGATGGCTTTAAATTATAGGTGTGGTAACTGCTTTGCACACAATTTCACCATACAGTTTCGAAATACTAGACCTAAGATAAAACTGCAAGTATAATCCCTCCCACTTCGGCCCCTTAGCTCAGTTGGTTAGAGCAGTCGACTCATAATCGATTGGTCGCTGGTTCAAGTCCAGCAGGGGCCACCAAATTTATCAAGGAGTTAGATGTTAATCATCTAACTCCTTTTTGTTTTTAGCTGATTTTGGGTCAGGTAATGGGTCAGGTAAGGTTTTGGGTCAGATAACTACAGATTTAGACTTCTAGCTTAATCTTATTCAAATAAGTAAATTTTCGATTTAATGATTGAGCTAAATGTAGTGATTAAAGGAGAGGTGAATAAAATAATACTCACCTATTACAATAGTTACATCAATACTTCACACATTCAAATATCCCCAATGTGGACCTTATAGTGATTGGCGATGATGACTGTAAAACCGAATACTAGCACTAAGCTAATGATGAAAAAAATTCGTTCAACACCTAAACGAATATGATTAATTGAATTCATTTTTACCTCTTTTTATTACAATTTTTTTGTGGTTAAAATTTAACCGCGGTTGTTTTTTTGTTTAATCAATAAAATAGCCAACATCAAAAAGGCATGTTGGCTAGGTAAGTTGAGGGTAATCTTTAAGGCTGAATGACAGAGATTAAAAACGGTAAGTCAAACCAAGCATGATATCGTTGGCCTTCACTTTGATTTTTGACGTATTTTCCCCATCACCTACCGCTGTCGTGATGTCGGCTTTTCCGGCATCTAAATAGCGATAACTCAGCCCCATATCCCAATCGTCATTGATGGCATAGTTCACCCCCGCACCGACACTCCAGGCAAAGTTATTGGCGGTATGCGTGTGAGTATCATGCAGAGAGAGTCCTGGGGTATAAGCATCAGCACGGGTGGTTTTAAAATCCACGGCCGCATAGCCTAGCCCGACAGAGATATACGGCGTGAAATTTGAGCTATTTTTAATGTCGTAGTACCCATTGACCATTAACGTATTGAGTTTGATTTGGTTTTTAATATCACGAGTTTGATGTACGCCATTACGCACACGGTCGCGGATATTGTAGGTTGAATTCGCTTTATCACGCGCCATAAACTCCAATTCAGCGCGAACAGGGATATCAAACTGATTGGAAAAGTCATAACCTAACGCAAGTCCACCACCAAATACGCCAGTACGATGGCTATCTCCATTTTTTGTACCATTATCACCGGCATCAGCATAGCCGCTGTAGACAAACTGCTGGCCAGACATTTGCACAATGGATGCGCCCATTTTACCCGTGACATAAAGCCCCGTTTTACTGTCATCCGTGTTAGCGAATGCTGGTAATGAAATGCACCCCATTAGGGCGGGAACAATAAACGCTTTTTTCATGATTGATTTCCTTTTAATCAATATCACATTAAGTATGGTTGAATCGCGTTATGTCAGTGGAAGGCATGAAAGATTTGACTCAATCACCTTAATATCACTGACATAAAGATAATTTAGCGTGAGACAGTTTAACTTAATTGATCTGTTTTACCTATTAATAATTAAAATACGATCGGTTATATCGATCGTAACTATCAATAAACGGTTATCGATCGGCGTAATCGATCAACTGTTGTTTCGGTGCTTAAATAAGAAAAAGAGTTGATGAGAGAGTGAGTCAAAATGGACAGGAATAAAATGATGTTTAAAGAATGCTCTCCTTTATTAAATAGGTTGGTATGCTCGATATTATCAAGCACCAAAATACGGGATAAGTCTTTATGTTAGCGCTAACGCTTTATAAGCAACGCCGTTTCCTCATGTTATCGATATGAAAACCGAACTCCGTTAAGACCCAATGGTTTGATGTATGCCAGTGGATTAAGCCTTTTTTCTCCAGCGAGTTGAGCGTCCTTTTGTTGCTGAGTGAGCCATAATTGAGTTTCACATTACCCAAGGTTTTTAGTTGACGTTCTGATAGTTTCATCGCGTTCACCGTAAGATTCGATTATTTAATGTTTACTGTAGCTATAGTTGTTCGCGTCCAGCAAAATGAGCATGCATTTGTTCTGTCAGTACCCACAACGCTTTATTGAGCTTAATATCCCCATCAATTCCATTCACTGAACGCGTGCGAGCGCGTTTACCTTTGGCATTCCTGCCTGATAATCCTCCCTTGATTAAATTTTCCTGCAAACGTTGGTACACTGTCCAAAGATCGTCTTTTTTATCTTCAAAGCGGCGAGGTTGTAACACTTGGGCTTCAGTGATCGGTTGATGTTCTTCGCCATAACGATACATGAGAGCGGCTTGGGCGAAGATCTGTTGTGCTGGTGGCGGTAATAGTAAGGACTGCATTTGCTCACGTTTTTCAGCGATAGCATCAAACGTATCTAACACTTCATAAGCCCCTTCAATGACTTTATTCACCACATCGCCCTTGTGCGGTACTCTCACTTCACCAAACGTGTCACCGCAAACGAGGCCATTACAGCAAATGGCTCTAAAGAAGCCGGGTAACATTTGATAGCTACTTGAGCCATCATGGCTATTGAGTAAGATGATTTCAGGCACTTGATTTCCTGTAATTTGATCATGGCGTCGAAGTCTTAACATATGCTTGGTGTGCTCTCGGCGACTAGCATCACGTACACGAGTCTGGCAAGCAAAGAACGGATAGAAGCCTTCTTTTTGAAGACTATCCAATAAGGTAATAGTTGGGATATAGGTATATCGTTCACTTCTGGATTCGTGTTTTTCTTCTGAAAATACGCTAGGTACTGTGCGGAATAATTCTTCAATGGTTAGCGGGCGGTCACGACGAATAGAGCAAGCATTGCCAAAACGGGAAGCTAAACGAGACATATGGGTTCTCCTCAATAATTAAACTGATAAATCATTCGATAAATGGATTAAATTAAAGATTGCTGGTGGGGGAAAGATAAAACCGTGACTGATAAATCAGTCTATAAGGCGAAAGATTTGAGCTTGCTCCGGATGCTGTATAGCGTAATCACGCAACAGATAAAAATATTCCACCAGCACAGGGCTTTCGGTTTTAAATGACCAGATGCTATACACCAGTAAACAGACAGCAATACCGGCTGCTTCAGGGCTTAACTCAGCTTCATTTCCGTTATGCGGGTTAAACATTTGCAGGGAGGTTTCGAGCATATCAGGCCAGATAAATGCGCCGCCATTAGACAGCATACTGAACTCCCAGAAAGCACCTTGATAGACCTCACACATCTTATCCATCAGATTAAAGATATCGCCTTCAATACGTTGCCAGTCTGGCACAGTACTAAAGTAAAAACGCCAGAAGGTACTACGACCACGGGAATTGACGAGGTTGGTTTTGATAACCGTTGATTCTTGCTCTTGTAAAGTAAACATAATAGAACTCCAATTCAGTCGATATTGATAGACAGTAATAAGCAAAAAAGCCCTACACCTTGCGGTGCAGAGCTTTCTCGAAATGATAGGTATATTGAGTATCATTTTTAGTGACTCATTCTGATGATTGATTCACTAAAATAATATAGATATAAAAATAAATGTAAGTTAATTAATGGGTTAGTCTGATGATGCTTTTATAATGAATCAGATAATACGAAAGCGTAAATAAGGACGTGGTTAATCGATTAGATTGAAAATGGCGGAACGTTCTGGGTGTTGCGCCGCATAATCACGCAATTGATAAAAGCGATCGACGAGGATGTCACTTTCCGTTTGAAATGACCATAAGCTGTACATCATCAAACACACGGCAATGCCGACGTTGGCTTCATTGTCGTTATGTGGGTTGAACAGCGTCAGTGTCTCTTGAGGTAAATCGGGATAAATAAAAGCGCCACCATTGGATAAGGTGCAATATTCCCAATATCCACCCTGATAGTTATCACAAAACTGCCCCATAGTGGTAAAGATGACCACTTCAAAGGTGCTCCAGCCTTTCACGCTTCCGAAGTGGTTGATCCAAAAATCCAGGCGTTGTTCATTGGGGACGAGTGTCATTGCAATAGCGGATTCAGTTGTATTATTCATCAGTTGATACTCCAAGAAAAAGAAATAAAAAAGCGTCAATCCCGTTAAGGACTGGCGCTTGATGTCATCAATGTTGTATTAATGTAAGAAGCTAAAAGAATATGCTCCACAGGGATTTAGCAACGGATACGATGCTATTTTTGACTGTATTCATCGTTCCTTTTATTAATGCAGGCAGGGGAAGGATATCTATCAGAGTATTGACGATATCACTGACGCATTGCCCAAAATCGTTACGTGCGGCGTTCTCCACGGATTGCGTCCGGTAAGGGGTGTTCAGTTGCCTAGCTACCCCGCTACTGGCTTGCGCCGGTAACGCCTGTATGAGTTGCTCTGCTAATTCAGTGAGTTGATAGTTTTCGACCGCAGAAACTGTTATCACAGGATGATGTGGCTTAAAGGCGGTTATGACGGCTTGTTGCTTTAATTTTAAGTTATAGGTCTGCTCTGAGGATGGTTGATGCTTGTATTCATCCCACTGGCGACAAGGCTCTATTTTATCGGCTTGGTTCAAGACAAATAGAAATTGATTAGGCTGGTAACCGCATTTCTGCGTGAGAAAGCGATAGCACTGTTCATCAGAAGACCATGCTCGGTCATCGGCCTTGAGTACCCAAATGATTAAATCGAATTCCGGTAATAAGTTGCGATAGAGCTGGTGGTACTCTTTATCCCGCTCAAGGCTTTCCCCCACGCTGGGTAAATCTACAAAAGTGAGAGTATGGTTGTTCATCGTCATGCTGAAGCGTTGGGCTTGGCGTGTGCAGCCTGAAACATCACTCACAGGTGATAATGACGATTGAAACAGTGCATTGATCAGACTGGATTTTCCCGCTCCCGTTTTACCCATCAAACCGATGATGGGAGAGTAGTTGATTAGGTGACTGAGTTGGTTGAAAAAAGAGGTTTGGAATGAAGTCGGTAGAGTCGATAGGAGGGTTTTAAAGTGAGCGTTCTGATGCATATTACTCCTTGAAATAAAAGAAAATGATAGCTATTCAAGGAGATAATATATATCTGAGATTTTTTGTAATAATGTTGATTTATAAAAAGGATCTATAATGACCAATCCCAGACTGCAGCTAGTATCAGTGTTAAGTGGCTGAGTGAGCTCGGGTTAGGGTATTAATTAAGTTTTTTTGGAATGCTAATTCAAAACAAGAGAATGCTGCGGTACAGTATAGCCTCGGTGTTATATATGGACATGGAAAAATAGAGGAAAAATTAAAGTACTTGCCAAAGCCTTTATAGCACAGTTTGTGACGAAGGAATTCAATAAGCATTCGATGCATATAAATTACTCAATAAATAAAGTGTGAGAGCATTTTGAATTCGATGTTACGGTCGATACTAATTTGAGGAATAATTAGGGCTGGTGGTCATGTTAAACCACTCACCCTAATGTCTAACGTGTTATCACTTATTTCAAATCTAAATCTTTTTGTAAATCTAAAACTTGGTTTTTTAAACTCTCTAATTCGAGTTGTTTTTGCATTACGGAACGTTCGGGAGCGTTCTGATTTTCCTTCATTTTTTGGTCAATAGAATAGATTTGATTTTGAATACTCTTACTGTTTTTAGATTTGGCTCTTGCTTGATTTAACAAGTTATTGATTGAATTGTTTAACGCTTGCTGGCTTTTCTGTTGGCTTTTTAAGTCAGCATTGACTTGGCGTTTTTCATTTTCAATTGCCGCAAAAACAGCTTTAAACTCATTATTTAACACTTTCTCGTGTTCAAGTTTTTCCTGTTTTAACTCAATCCTCTTATCGTAAGTGCCAGAGTATTTGCAGTTAAATTTGGTAATAATATTGACGTCACCAGTTGTGGGGTCGCAATCTTCTACGTTGGTCGCACAACCAGAAAGAACCAATACTGAACCTAATGTGATTAACGGTAATAGCTTCAAAATATGCCCTCAATTAGCTGATTTTAATAGCAGTACGCTGAGAATACAGGCTATCTAACTCTTTTTCTAAAGACGTTACTTGCGTTTTCATTTCCGCAATTTGTGTATCTAACTGCGCAGTTTTCATACCTTGTGCCGTACTTTTCTCAGAAATTTCTTTCCATTCTATTTGACGTTTTTTCATGTCTGTCAGAGATTTTTGTAGAGAGGCAATGTTGGCATCAATACCTTTCAGTTTTTTCTCCGCCGCTTTTTGGTCTAAACGTTTTTGGGCAATGGCTTGGTTGATTTTAGCCAGTTCGCGTTTGTCATCAGCAATAACCGATTTTGCGGTGCTGGATGCGCTTTTTAGGCGTTGGTTTTCTTGCTGAATATCCGCAATCATGGCATTTAACAGTTGCTCTTTGTTCGAGTATTTTTTGCGTTGGTTATCAAGGTAAGCGTTCGTACCGACACCAATACCGCAACCAACAACTGCCGCCGCAATCATACACGCTGTTCTGTTATTACTATTTGCGGTTAAACAGGCGAGCGCACCAACTGCCGCGCCACCCATACAAGCGGTAACTCCGGATTTACTGAAAAACTCAATGTCTTCATTTTGTGATAAACGCGGGTCAACATCTGGTTTTGAGCGAGTTGTTTGACACCCTGTCAATACCATTGTGACTATCAAACAAAATGTACCTATTAATTTTTTATTCATTTAGCGTAATTCCTATTGTTGTTTTTTACATGTATCAAGCCATTCATTTCTTGAAACTTTTCCATTCTTCCAATAACCATCTAAGTTAGAAACATAAGCCGAGAGGTAGGTTTGTAAATTTGATTTTCCTCTGGCCTCCATCATTTGTTTAACAACGTTAACTTGAGACTTCACTAAGGATGCATCGTAGGTTGTGGCCATATCGACTAAGGTATCTGCGTAGTAATTCACCACAAAATCCAAGGCTTTTTTGTGCTCTTCAAGTTGTGATTTCCGTTTCTCGCAAGTACCTTCGGCAGCATTGGCTGCACAATTTTTTTCATATAAATCCGCTAAGCGGTCATAAAACTCGCCATCATCTTTGAGTTTGGTACACAAAAATGCCCCCAACTGTAATGAGGTTCTAATCGCCTGGTCGCGTTGCTCATCTCGTAATTGAGCGTTCGCTTTCAGCTCATCTTTTAACTGTGTTAATTTCTGTTTGATTGCTTCATCCTGCACTTTTGCTGAGATGGCGCTTAGGTTATTAATAGAGCTACTTTTAACCTGTGGTTGGCCGTTAGCCGGGGATGAGTCTGAACCTAATTTAAGCCACTCTTTTTCAATCTCTTTAATGCGATCTCTTGAGGTTAAAGTCGGTGATACGATGACAAGGCGGAAACCTGTATACTTATTCTTGGTTGGTCCTGTATCGGTGTAATAGGCTTCTTCTTGTCGCCAAGCACTGCGGATATCACTTTCTGGGGTTAAATAGCTTCCGCCTCGCACGATGAATCCACCGGCTTGCCCATGTTGGCGATCCAATTTATTGAGTCTAAACGGTTCGAACATCATCTCGGAGACGTTACCTAGCATATCGTGCAGCCCTAATGGGTTAGGGTGTAGCAAGCCTGTAAGCTGTAAATCTCCATTGGCGGATTGAGCACCTGCCGACCAAACATAGTTACGAATACCTTCAGGCATAGGGAATCGGGTGTCACGGAAGTCGGATGCAGAAACAGATAATCCACCCCTTTCGGCGAACTCCCATTCTGTTTCCGTCGGGAGACGAGCAAAGCCTTTCGCACCATCTTCAACAGGCAGGGCGCTCGGGTGTTTCTCGCGTAACCATAGGTTGTATTTATCTGAAAACTGCATTGCGTCATACCAGCTCACATTGACTTTCGGTAAGCGCAATTTATTGGATGGAGTAGGGCACTCTTTCCCTTGCAGCGTATTTTCTAGCGCAGCGTATTGAAGATCGGTGACAGGGTATTTCGCCATTAAGAAATAACGGCCTTTATTTTTCTCTGTAAAACTTCCTGCAATATGCTCGGTTCGAGTCTGTTCTAGATAGCCCCAATCGTCCCCTTCTTGGCCTAAAGTAATATTGTAATCTTGCAAGGGTTGATTCACGGGGATAGCGACTTTACGAAAAACCATGCTGCCCTCACAAGGGAATGGCAAGATAACGTCATCCGGCAACGCTTTCGGGTTAAAGAATTTCTCTTCCCACGGCGCGGCATAAGTGATTCCGCTGTGCAGTAAAACGAATGACAGTGTGATTAACGCTATTTTAGATTTCACGTAAGCTCTCCGCAGGTTGTATTTTCACTGCACGTAACGCCCCAATGCCTGCAACGCAGAGCGCGATAAATAACGCAGTAAATAAAGCGATAAGGATGTTGATTGGCTCAAGTCGGCACACAAAGGCGTTCTGAGGTAATTGTTCGCCCAATAAGCCAGTGAACAGATAGCTGCCGATAAGGTACAGCAAGAAGCCAATAAAGAAGGCGATGCTGGTTAAGAGCAAGGCTTGAATGATGATATAGAAGGTCACGGCCAACTGATGAAAGCCCAATAACCGCAATACGGCCATGTCTTTACGTTTTCTATCGATGTTTGCTAAAAATGCACCAATCAGGGACGCGATGCAGCCAAATAGCGAAATCCACATGATCACAGAAAAGATAATATTGAGTACGTAGGTGATGGCTTTAACGGAATCAATCTGGCTTTTTTGTGTTGTGACTTCAATATGTTGCTCATTAAACCAGTCATTGATAGGGGCTATTCCATCTAAACTGCTGGCGTAGATGCGGGCTTTTGCAAAGCTCTCTCTGACTTTGGGCTTTTCGCCGTCCGTGATATTGAACTGAGGAACTTGGTAGCCATCTCGGTAATCTTCCATCGCAATCAGCACGGATAACGGCACAAATGCGGCAGGACGAGAAAACTTGGCATCGCTAATAATATCGACCACGCGAAAGGACTGTTTTACGCGCTCGCTGTTGTTATCTCGTTTGCGAGTGATCACTAGATTCACTGTATCGCCTTTGTTCGCGCCTAATTTTTCAGCGGCGCTGGTGGAAAGCACCAGTGTGTTTGCTTCAACAGGAGCCGTCACATCACTGAGCAGCGGGTCGCCTTTTGCGGTGGGGATAATTTCAGCGTTAGAGACAAAATGTTGGCTATCGGCAACAAGATCAGCTTGGGTATTTAAACTGCGCGTTTGAGGAATAACAAACTGGATATCAGGGTGTTTTGATAGCTCATCAAACCACGATGGTGGGTAGTTTCCATTCCCAATCATGCGTACTTCTAAGTTTCTTGGGTCGTTAAGTAATTGATTATGAAGCTGCGTGATAATGCCGTTTTTTAAGCCGAACAGCAGTAACAGTGGGGCAATGACTGATGTTAATGAAAAAATAATGCACAGGGCGACCTTTCGGTCATGGAGTAAGTCCTGCCATGCCAATCGGCTAAGTAATGAAAACTTTGTTTTTATGGCACTATTTTTTTCTAAAGACACTGCCATTCCCTTCTATTTCAGCATGATATTGGGTAAAGCCAAACTGCTCTACCAGCGTCCAGTCATGGCTAACAATCAGCGCGCTCAGGTTTAAATTTTTCACCATTTCAATAATTAATGAATACAGGGACTGCGCATTTAGCGGATCAAGTGCCGCGGTGGGCTCATCAGCAAGTAACAGAGTCGGTTGATGGGCGATGGCTCTGACAAATGCCACGCGCTGGCGCTCACCGATAGAAAGCTGATGGGGATAATTATTGAGCAAATGGCGTAATTGAAGGTGATCAATTGCAAAATCTAGCCAGTCAGATTTTGTGGATAAGGAGAGTATTTTTCTCGGCAAAACAATATTTTGTTGTACGGTTAAATAAGGAAGAAGCCCACCATTTTGCAATACAAAACCAAAATGCGTTGCCCGCAACTGTGCCAAAAACTTGGCATCATCATGCAGAACGGCTTCGGTAATATTGAGCTCTGAGGTCAGTTGGTAATGGGTGAGCTGATCAGGTTGAAGAATCAACCCAATAATTTCTAACAATGTGCTTTTTCCACAGCCGCTTAATCCCGTCAATGCGCATACCTGACCGGGCTCAAGCACGAGAGAAGGTAGGGTGACATGAAAATCACGTCCCCCGTCATTTCGTGTGAGTGACAACTGCTCAATGTGCAACATTAAGGAAGGTTTTCCAAAGGCACAGGGTAAACATAGTCACGAGGATCGCTATTCGGTGCGAGTGGGATCCAACGGTCAATATCTTCATTATAACGTTGATAATATTGAAGTTTATTGTTGAGTCGACGAATGAATTTCTCCTGCTCTAGCCCATCCCAGCTTTTCCACGTTTCTTCATCTAAACCAAGAACTTCACTGAGATACGGCAGATTTTCGACATACTCACCCAGTAAGCCCATTTCGCTGAGTTTAGTCCCGGATGCTTGTTTGATTTGCTTAGGATCGTTCCCCATGGTGGCGGCAATAGAGCGCAGATTTTCAAACATATTATCCGGCGAAATCATGCCTTCGTTGGCTGCATTCACAATCTTCTTCATCACTTCGCTGAGGTCGCTCAGTTCGCTTTTGGTCAGCAACACTTGGACTTCAGTGGTGGGTACGTTCTGCTTCAACACATCACGGTCGCTGATCCACGCTTTGAAAACACTTGGCGCTTTGGTGCCCTGTTTTTCACCTAAATACGCAAGGCGCATGGCGTAACCAAGATCATGGGCATCAGAGAGCATCGGTTTGGTCTCTTTGTCGTTGCCATACTTAGGATCGGCATTTAAGGCGCTGCCAATGCCTTTTTCACCACGATAAGCCATCTGAATTTGAGAGGTTATTGCGGATGAAAGGCTGTCGACCATCTTCCCAAAACTTGCAATATCACCAGAGTTAATCGGGTAATAAAGGGATTTATGAATATACGGGTTCAAGGTTAATGCTTCATATTGCGCCTGTGCGGAAGCATGGTTTTTGCTCCCTGACGGAGTTTTTAAATGCAATGTGTAGAGCGCCACACCGCGGTAGGCGGCTTCTTGGCGAATTTGTTCTGCATCTAATTTTGTGGAGGAAAGCGGGTCATCCGCAGGCAATGCCCCTGCATCCGTAATCAGGATGACATAGCGCGCCCCAAACCGCGTCCAATCAATTTTATCCAGCGCCATCATCACACCGGCATAGGAATCTTCATCAAATCGACTACTGGATACTTTGGCTTGTTTTAACTCTTTCACTTTTGCAAGGAAATCAGGCCCATCTTTCACATCATTTGGGTTTACGTACATTTTCGCATCATATTCCAAGCCTGGGACAGCTTTGATATTTGAACGGAATGCCACTAAACCAAATTTAACGTTATCTAGCAGATGGTCTTTTTCGACCTGCGCATACACTTTTTCGATGGCTTCTTTGGTACGGTCGATATATGGATCCATAGAAATAGTCGAGTCAATAACAAAGACAACCGCGGCCGAGAAGCCCTGCATCATCTGCTCTTGGTCAGCGGCAGATGCTGCATTGGCTGGCGATGTTTGAGCTGATGCTGCTTGGGATGGTGGTGTTGAGACCGATGCCACTTCCAGCATTCTGACTTTGTAGCCCGCTTCTGTGAAGGCTTCATCGGATTCTAAGACGGGCAGAAGATAGAAATTCTTTTTCTGATCGACAAAGTTATCCGGTTCACGGGCAAGTACCGCCGGATTGGCTTTTTTATTCGTCACATCGGCCAGTAATGGATTGTATTTTGTATCCGGTTTATCCGAATTCAAAATGTCCTCAAGGGTCGCTTTATCTTTTAAAAATAAAGTTGGATTACGCCCAGCGGGGTTAGTCATCGCGAGGGTTAATTGCATTTTCCACTCGGAAGTACAATCCGCTTTCATCCAGCCACTGGTTTTCCCGAATTGGTCTGGCCCCACATGCAACCACTCGGTTGCACCTTGGTTTTGGCGCTGATAAACATAGAAGCGGCTGAAGGCTGGCTGCTCTTTGCCTTTCGTGGCAATTTTGTCAGAAAGTTCACAACCGGGATAAGTTAACACCCGCTGATAAAGTGTTTTCTTGCCAGCTTGCAGCAACGGTTTTTGTTCATCCGCATAGGCGGGGCTGCTCAATACGGCGCTTGTGAAAGCCGTACTTCCAAGTAAAAAGCCTAACCATAGAAACTGTTTCATATTGACCTCTATTTCTTTAAGGCTTCTAAACGGGCTTTTGCATCACTATTTTGCGAGTCATTATTCACCGTGACTTCGTACCAATAGATGGCTGTTTCTTTATCTGGGGAGAAACATTTTCCGGATGACGCATTATTCGGGTCATACTCTTGGGCGTATTTAAAGGCGATTTTGGCATCTCCAGCTTGCGCTTTGTACGCATACAAACGCTGGGCGATATCACATTGGTTATTGGCTATAGCCGCATCAATGGTCGAGACAATCTCGACATCACTCGGGTGGCTTTTTAAGCAGTTTTGTACGAATGCGAGAGCTTCACCGGACTTCATACTGTCAACGCTACACGCCCCTTCAATACCATTGGCAGGTGCGTATGTTTGAGCCGGTGCAGCTGGCGCTGGCTCTTCACTTTTGTTTTTGAACAGAAAAAACCACACCAGCGCGGCGATAATTAGCAGCAATATCAGGGCGATGATAATGCCCATGACTGGGGATTTTTTGGTTTTTACAAGAGCGACTTTTTCAATAATCGGTTCAGGGGCTGGCGGGATCTCCGCAACGGCTTCAACAGGTTCAATGATGGGTTCAGGTTCGATATCATCGATGGTATCAATGGTAGGAACAACACTTCCTCCAGATGGAATGACATCTTGTTGTCCCTGAGCGAGTGAACTTAAAACACCATTATGAATTTTAAGTGTTCCCTTATCTTCATTTCCTTCATCATCTTTGAGGGTGAATCGATAGGCCATTTGCAGGTTGCTGACCAGCGGGTCAACAAAGGTTTTATCAAGAACAATATGTAAATCATCGCCATTTAACTCAAATGAGAGTTGAATTTCAAAGGCATTACCGACCCACTCACCTTTGTCATTGAGGTAGTTACCATCTTGGTTTCGTTGGATGGTTAAGCTGACATTTTCATGCTCGCCATCCCAATTACGGATGGTCAATAACGCGTTGCCAGGGCGAGCTGGTTGTAATGGCTTTAATTCTGGATTAAACACAGTTTCACTCCAATGATGATTTCATCGATTTAATAATTTGGCCAAGTTGAGCATTCTGCTCAGCGCTAATTTCTCGTCCCGCAGAGTGACCTGCGTTTTCTTTAATGACGGTATCGAGAGCGATTAACCAGTCATAAACAAATAAGAATGTGTAATTCAGCGGTGTGGCTGGGAGGCGCACAAGGCGCTCGTCATCGGCCCATTCCACGCTATTGCGGTCTGGTCGTTCAAAGATTTTTTGCCCAACGTTCACTTTACTGTTTGGACGTAAAACCCCATCGTCTTTGAAATTAAACCAAGTGATGAAATCACCTAAAATATTATGAACGCGAGACACTTGGGACTCCGCTAATTTATCTCGCAGAACACCGACTGTTTCTGTTCCTGCCAAGGCATTCACCAGCTTTTGCTCTAGTTGTAAGCGGGAAATGGCAGTGATCAGCTCATCGACAAACGTCACCATGATCTCTTGTTCGATATTAAGGTAAGTCAGTAACGTATTATTATCCGGTAAACTGCGTAAATGGTTTATCCAAAGCGCAATGACTTTTTGTGGGTAAATGATTTCATACCCATAGCTTTGTGGCTTATCGGTTTCAGGGGCCGAAATGGTAGCAGGCTCATCACTAAACAGGTCGATACCGCCACCAAACTCGTTGGCACCCAGTGAGAAAATCGAGACGTTTTGTGGCTCTGCGTCAGACTGTTTCGGGTCTTTGATTTTGCTAAGCGCATTTTCTTCTTGCATGTAAAGCTCATACAAGTCTTTGCGGCTCGGCATGATGTAATCAATAAACGCCCCTTGCAGATAAGGCACTTTCTGCATGAAACGCAGGATGGATTCGGAATTTTTCGCTTTGACTAATAGCTCTTCTTCACCGCCAGACTGATACCATTTTTCAAGGTGATTACCGATCAATTCTTTTCTTAATTCATCAAGTTGCTCGCTAATGCGCTCTAATTTCAGTTGTTTTAATGCAACGGTTTCGAGGTAGTTAGCCAAGCGGGACATACCACCATCATTGAGCTGCAACATACTGTCCCAGGATTTACTGGTATCGCGAATATGTCGCTGAACAAATTCATCTTCCACATAGGTTCTTTTCATTAATTGGAGATGTTCTGTGCAGCTATCATCAAAGGCAATTTCTTCCTCATTCTGCATGCGGATAAATGAGGTCGGAACGCGAGGTTTGCGTACTAAAAAGGTGTTATCAAATGCGCGATTATCAACCCAATCAGACATCCAAGGGTATTGACCAAAACGCTCTAACATTGCCATTTTGATCATGCCACCTTTACCCCATGATTGGCGTAAAAGGGCTTCATTGAGCGAGAGTGACTGAGAGATGCGTAAGTCAAACATGGTCATTGCCCAGATTAATCCACATGGGCGTTTAGCGCGGGTTTGTGCGTCTTTACCTTGGGTGTTGTGGATCCATTCTGTGAGCACGCCGCCCACTTCTTTGACATCGGATTGTTTGGTGGATGCTGTGCAGACAACCAAAACGTTCATCTCTTGGTTATCCGTGTAACGCTCGAACAAATAAGAGACTTTTCCACGTAAAATTAATTGGGCGAGTGGGTTAGCATCGTCACTGTCCACCGCATTACGAATGCCACTCATGGACTCAACGCCCAGTCTGCCTCGGTAACCTGGGAAGTCTAACAGTTCAACCTGCTCAAAAAGTGGTTTGCTTGGGGTATCAAGCAGTGGGATCACCACTTCAACGGTCAACGCGGTCAATTCTGCAATAGAGAGCGACACCGGTGAGCCTGCATGCTCCCCTTCGATTGGGCAGACTTGAATATCGCTATCAATGCTTTTATTGAGTCGCTCAAGCATATCGACGTTCATAATACTGTCCTCTTGAACGAGGACACCATTGCGCTCTTTGACTAAAGATTCGAGGGGAGCGAGGACAATTTCAGCGTAATTTAATTTCGCCAAGGTGCGACTGAAGATTTCGTAAGCTTCTGTTAGCTCAGGAATTTCACCCCATAAAATGGCGAAAAGTTTTGCCCGTTGTGAAATTGATAGGTACGGTGCCAATTCAACGGCTTTTGGCCAATAACTTAATGCGAGTTTTTTATGACTGTTTTCTGCGTGACGTTTTAAATAATCCCATAAAGAAATCATGTCATCGTGGGAGATCCCCGCCACTGGTGCAGAGGCGCGTTGCTGTTCAAACTGAGTGAGTAACTGGGATAATTTTTGCTCGTCTAAAACGTAATCAATTTTTTCTTGGTTAAAGTCATACAGATAAGCGTTCGCGAGGATTTTAATAATTTCCACTTCGTTGAATAAATGTAATTCAACGGGGTGGCTGTCTGTGCCTTTGGTCGCTGAGCGCGTAAATCGAGTGACTAATCCAGTTGCCTCTTTTCCGCCGCCGGGTGGGTTAATGTGGTCAATGAAGTCCAGCTCTTTACCGGACATTTTGGTTTTTAAGCGTCCGTTATTGCCCGCAGCTAATGCCGAGATAAGATACGACTTCCCTGCCTGAGATAAGCCAAAGAAGCCTACCGACATCGGGCGTTGAGTGGCTGTCACCAAATTTTTGGCAATGTTTTTGCTGCGTCTTAAGCGATAAATAAGGTTATCAGCCTCAGTGTTTAGACGAGGAGCATGCTCTCTGACTGTGTTAATCCAGTTAATTGCATTATCGGCATTTTGGTAAATGGCATTCCAGCCATTAATCAGCTGTTGTTCATTATTCATACTCATTTAACTAATACACTCCCGCTGTCCATCCAGTAGTTGGTTTCACCGATACCACTGTCTGCTAATGTGTTGAGCTTGAAATTTAAATCTCGTGGTTTGACATTCGATGCATCCAGCATTTCAACCTCGGAAATCACAAAGCGCTCAAGGCTTACTGGGTTGTCATCGCGGGATTGTCGCTGCTGTTCGACTTGTAATTTCATGCGGATAACGCCATTTTCCACACTGAGCTTTTGAGCCAATTTAGGGTTCTTAATACGCAATGTGTAGAGTGGCGAAGCAGGCCAGCGGGCATTATTTAATTGTCTAAAGCCCAAGCGGACGGCACCTCGAGCTTCAAAAGAGGTCTGCTCATCGAGTTGATAGTCTGGGCGGTCAAGGTCAATATCTCGGTAATAGACGACATCATCGCTTAACGTATTATGGCTATCCAACATCCCCAAATAGCGAACGGTGGAATAAGGACGGAAATTCCCGATAGAAAAATAGAAGTTCAATAAGCGAGAATTTTCAGCGAGTAAGCAGAGCATAGCCCCTACCGCTGCGGTAGATTTTGGATCGTCAATCCGTCCTTTTTTATTAAAGGGATACCAACCACCTGTTTTATATCCATGCAAAGGTAAAATGCGGGATGGTGGAACCGGTTGCAGTAACTTAAAGAGTGCCTGAATGCCCGGTAAGCGGGAAGGGCGACCGGTTAGCAATAAAATATCGCAGGAATAGTAATGTAAAACCTCACATAAGGCCTTCAGGCTGGAGGTAATATTGATGCGTTGCCCTGAAATAAACTCCCCATGAAGCTGAGCAAAATTGACTTGCAAAGGCACATTGAGAATTGAAAACACATCGGTTGCGCCAAGCTCTTTATTGACGGCATCGTTAATGTAATGAAACACTTTTTGCGTTGGTTGCTGGGATAAAAACTCACCAAAGGTCGTGTTAATATTTTCGCAAATTTTCAGTGGGTTATAATTTTCGTACTGATTCAAAATCTTTAACCCAATTGGGCTGAAAATTTGTAATGTCAACTGCTGGCGCAAAACTTGCTGCCCTGCATCCAGTCCTTCACTACCAAAAAGGGAGGACATCAGCGCATCAGGGTCGGAGATACCCGAATCCAGTAATGAGGTTCGTAGTGCCGGCAATACGCATAAGCGAATGATATCTAATAGAATATCATCCCCCGCAATTTTGAATCCTTCACGGAAGAGCTGAGTAGGAACGATTTTAACGTTGCTGCCATTACCCGCATCTAATTTATAACGGGTGATCACCAGATCGGTTGTTCCACCGCCGATATCAATCGACGCGATTTTTAATACAGAATCCCCAGTGAGTGCTCGGTTATCATCGCGAACTTGGCTTTTAAAGAAGGCTTCAGTGCGTTCACCAAAGTGGATCTGTGTTTCGTTGTAGAGATACACCAATTGCCCGCAGGTGGCTTCATCCCACTTCACATGAATAGAGGGCAGCGGCGGGCGACAATCAACGTCATTGCCTTTAAATGTCAAGGGGTTATCAATCGGGTTCCAACCCATCGCTTTCCAAATCAACCCAAGGGCATTTTCCATGCAGTTTTCGAAGATCACTCTTTCAGGTTTAGGCATGGCGGGGGGAATGGTTAAGATAATATTGCGTAGCTGGCGCGGCGCACTGGCATGGTTCATTTTTAAACGCTGAGCCGAGCTGTTCATCTGGGTCAATGCTTGAGTGAGAACCTCGGTAAGCATGATGGTCATCAGTGAGCTGCGGGTATAGTTTGGTGTGAAAACGGGCATGCGATCATTTTCGTCTAAACGAAATAGCGGCTCACCGTGGTCGTTCAACAAATAGGTCATTGGGATTGCAGTTGCCAATGGCTCTTTTTCGGTTTGACCAAAAGAGCGGCTAAAACGCCATCCTGGAGAATAAGGGGTATCGTCCCATAAATAGCGTTTCGGGCTGGAAACCCCAGTAGACCCTTCAGTGCCAAGTCGTTGAGATGCCATTCTGTTAGCTTCGGGGCCTACACGACCAATTGTCGGCCACATAAAGGCATCATTACGTCCGCTGCTGACGGAAAAATCTTGCTTACCAAATTCAGCTTGAGCGAACTCAACACGGCTTTGGAACGGTTCGTTGTAAACATAATAAGGCCGGCTTAAATCGCGGAGAGTTAGCTCGTAAAGCTGGGTCAGGCCTTTATCATCGTTTTTATGATCTTCAATTAAGATCCCACAAGTACGTGAGTTTCCGACGTCTAAGATCAAATCCACTTCAATCGGTGGTTCTTGGGACTTGGTTTCATTCAGCTTCACTTCGGGTAACTTAATATTCTCACCCAGAATTTGCAGCAGATTGAGGTAGTGGGCTTGATGTTGGAACTGTGAAAGCGCCTCTTCCAATTCATCGTGATACATTCGGAGTATTGATGTTGCTTGTTCACTGAAAATTTCACGCAACCAGCTATCTACCCAAGAAAACTCTAAAAAATCTTCAACTTCGTGGCCTAAATAGGCGAGCGCAAAGCCAATTCCGGAGCGCACATCATCTTCATTCGGTGCGAGATAGGTGGTATTTTCGCGATTTGGCACGATTCTGGTATCAAACGCGACGACAATACGGTGTGTGTTTCCATCTTCATCGGGTTCAGGCAATTGGTGAAAAATGGCTCTAGCCCAGTTATATGGGCCGTTAGAAAATGATCTCGGTGGATTAAATCGGAAAAATGGCAATGGGATCCAAATATCATTCAGTAACTTTAATGACTCTTCGATGGAAAAACTAAATTCAGGCTCTGAGGCTGTCGGCATACTATTTTTAGGGGCAGGGAAGAAAAACTTGTCGCTGCGTTCATCATAGATTAAACGCAGTAATGGACCATTTTCGCCTTTGCGGGTGAACTCGCCATACTCTTTACGTTGGGATAGCGTAAAACCAAAATCCAAAAATTGGATATTGCTGTCACGAATAAGTGTGATTTTATCTTTATAATCAGTTAATTGCGCTAACATAGAATTAGTTACTCTCCCGTTTCATTGAGATAGGGAATATTTGATTTTTATCGTATTCACCTTGGCAGTCAGCGATGTTTTTTGCGCCAGGGCGGCAGGTAATATTGGGCATGCGATAGGAGGAACCATCGCTGCAATTTGCTTGAGCTTGGTTATTAATATTCAGCCCACCGGAATTCATGGATGCCGAGATAGGGCCTCTACAAGTCACGCCGTCACTGCGGGTCATAATGACGTCACCTTTGCCATTATTCACATTGTATTGCAGGCTGAGTGGCTTCCCGGTTTTTTGATCTTGAACCCCAGCTCCTACATTCCACTGCCCATTTAAAAATTGCACCGACCCATTTTGAACCGCTTCTTGCGGGATATTCAGTGGTGCTGGCGTATTTACAGTTGCGCTATTATTTGCAACATTGGCGGCTGGTTGGTTATTGGCAGGCGTATTGTCAGCGGTAGATTGAGTCGGGTCAACTAAAGGAGTAGTTGGCGCATTTGGGTCTTGTGATATTGCGGGGATATTGCCGTTGGTACCCTCAGGCGTCACCGCAGGGTTCACTAATGGAGTATTTGGTAAGTTGGTATACACTGCGTCCGCAACTTGGCTATTGGTGGCTAAATCAGGAACGACCACCGTACCATTGACGCTATGTGTGTTAACCACTTTAGTCTGTCTCGGCTTCACTAACATTGGGTCTACACTTATATTCGGCTTAGGAACTTCAACGGCGGGAACATTGATATTCGGTAGGTTTACCTTCGGTGTATCAAGGTTAGCGGTTGGCACAATCGGTACACTAAAACAGCCCCTTAAAAAAAAAGCGGCTAGCAGAAGAAGTAATAATAAAGGCAATAACCACAGTATAAATCGCCACCACGGTTTTTGGGTCACAATCACCGGAGCGGCTTCAACAACAGGGGCAACGGCTGGTGCAACTGGGGCGGGAGAAACTAATGGTTTTAAACAGGCCACGGGATCAGTGCGTGACTGCTTGTTCACGTTCACGAATCCCCAAAATGTAATAACAGGCTGACCCCCGACAATATAAACGTGGTCTTGATCAGGGAATTGTATTGTTTTATTCAGTAGTGCACCAAATAATTGCTGCTCTTTGTTCTCTGATTGTTGCTTATTTTCACTGAAATTTCTCAATTCATCTTGGTTGTTTTTTAGCCGTGTGTAAGCATTGTTTTTTTCTTCTTCAGATGCGGTCGTCCAAGAAATAATTTCACCATCAACAGGAGAATACCAGTCAATTCGCTCGCCAGTTTCATTGGGTTGGGGGATGGCAAGGCAATCTGCAATATTATTTTTTTTTTGTAAGCGTAGTGTTTCTCGAAGTTGTAATGCAGATACATAAACTGCCTGCCCATTTTCTCCCAATGGAAGATAATTTTCTAATTTACCACTACGTAGGAAAGCTTTATTCACATTAATCTTCCTAATTTTTTTAAATTAAAATAATAATTTTTGGGTAATTAATATTTTTGGACTGCATGACCTCATTTGTTATTTTAATCGACAAAAAACGTGTTGTCTATTATGTTAAGTTTTCAAACTGATGTTGGTCATGAAATAAGGAAAAATCGCATATAGCATATAATAGAAGAGTATGAAATGAGAAATAATGGCGAATCTATATCAAAAAATGGTCATGTATTCAATCTGGTGAGTAACCTGTAATATAGGGTAATTTATCGGAGAATATTCATGGCCAAAATCAATGTAAGGAGCCCATTTTGTCAACAAACTCCCTCAGTAAAAAAACATGGATTAGAGAGTGCTTGCCATCAACGTTATCGTTGCCAACATTGCTGCCGAAGCTTCCAACTCGACTATGAATATCGTGCCTGCCAACCGGGAACAAAGGATAAAATAATTGACCTCACGATGAATAATGCGGGTATTCGTGATACCGCTAGAGCACTTCATATCAGCATTAATGCGGTTGTTCGCACTTTAAAAAATTCTCACCGACGCAGGTAACGTCTTTATCCCTTGATAATTTGCACATTGAACTCCTTTGCGAAGTCGATGAACAGTGGTCTTTTGTGGCTAACAAGAAGCAACAACGCTGACTTTGGTATGCGTGGGAGCCCCGCCTAAAACGGATTATTGCTCATACGTTTGGTCGTCGAAACAAAAGGACTCTTCTCTAGTTACTGGCTTTACTGTCTCGGTTTAATGTCGCTTTTTGGTGCACGGATAAGTTCAGTTCTTATGAGATATTTCCCAAGCAGAAACATGTAGCAAGTAAGTTTTATAAGATAGGAATAGAAAGAGAGAATTTGAACCTAAGAAACCGCTTAAAGCGCCTTAACCGTAAGACGTTAGGTTACTCGAAGTCACCTGAAATGCATGACAAAATCATCGGGACATTCATTGAACGTGAACACTATCTATTATGATGATCTCTATATTGAATACACGACCCGTTTTTGTTTGTACTGACTGAGTCTGCTTTTTCTTATTGAGCTCTCCTATGCCATCTTAGTTATCTAAGACAGTCCCTAATTTTTATTATAGTGTAATAAATTAATATTACACTATAACATGAGATTATAATGTAAAATTAATTACAGCCTTCTGGAATGTAATCATTGAAGGCTTTCTCCATCATCATGGCAACGTCCTTGGCATTTGTTGCCGTAAAGACTTTTCCTCCTGTAGCTTGTGCCACACAGTTTCCAGCCCCGCTACCCATAATATCAATGACATTGATTACGGCTTTAGGGTGAGCTCGTTTTAACGCTCTCGCTGCTGCACACGGGTCTTTTTCGCAAGATTCAACACCATCAGAGATCAATATGATGATGGTGTCTCGGTTGTTGTCCTTAATGGATCGATTTGCTTGAGTGATGGAGTCGGCCAATGGGGTTCCGCCGTCCGGCTCTATTCTCTTGATAAAACTCAATAGGCTAGAGCGATTATTCGGTGTAATATTGCCTGTTGACTGAATTTTTTCGCAGTCGGCTGCAACTATAGTTATAATGTTTGTGTCATTAGGAATGTTTTTAACAATTTCTCCTAACGCTTTTTTAGCCACGTTAATGCGTCTTGGTTCCACATCCCAACCTGCGAACAGTTTCCCACTTTCTTCAATATAATCAATTTGTTGCTTTGTCAAATTCATGCTCATATTCATGGAGTAAGAGGCATCGAAAATAATCAAAACTTGAGGTGCATCTTGGGGTTTCCGGTTCACAGGGCACACTTTTCGGACCGATGGATTGAGTTTTACATTACAGACGCTGTTGCCTCTCGCATCAGTCCGTCCGTGTTTTTGTATCTCTGCTTGTAGGCATTTTTCCATCGGGGTTAATGGATTAACGGGAACTAGTACAGACTCAGGAATAGGCTTAGGTGCTGGCTCGACATGAGTATTTTCGGCAACAGCCGGGAGTGTTTTTGGGTCAAAACAGCCTCTTAACCATGAAAATAGTAATGCAAAAAGTAATAGCAGAATTAAAAAGCCAAATGAGGCTAACCAGCGATTTCTATCTGGCGCAGCGGCGGCAGCAATGAGGGCTGCGGGTTGAATAGACGCAGGGGCTGGGATAGGAACCGCAAGGGGTGACATTCTCGGCCACCATGTTATAACGGGCTGGTTATTTATAATATAAACACTTTCAGTATCAGGAAAGGCGGAAGCTTTCTTTAATAAAAGATGCTGTTCTTGGGTGATCAGTTTTTCTTCAAGTAATTTATTCGCTCGTGTCTGAATATCATTTAATCTTTCGCAAAGAAGTCGGTGATTATTTGAAAATTCAATTTTATCTAAAGATGATAGTGAAACGGGGTGACCGGAGACTGAGGTGCTCCAGATAATTGCACCATCGGGTTGTTGTTCACCATGGGCAAATAAATATTGGTATTTTGCTGGGAAATATTGAGTTAATAATGCCAACAGTTCTTGTTGATTCTTTAAACTGTAATCAGCTTTTTGGGTGTCACTGGTTAAACGCAATACTCTATTCATGGCTAAGTAACCTTGCTAAAACGTTCATCGCATCGGAAAGTTAACTGGATAATAAAGAGTATAATTATCACATCCTAGGTGCTTAGTCTTAATTATTATGTTCAAAAAAATGAAGTTGATAAAAATAAATTGCATGATAAACAATTATGATTACTAATCAAGATTTGTCATAAGAATCATTCTTCTTTCATTCAGTAGAATATTTGATATTTTTTCGCTAAATTAAAAGACCTGATTCTGGTTATATGTCAAAATAAGTAGACTTATTTCCTGTAATCTTGAACCACTATCTTCAGACAGTTGGTATCACTTAAATTAGTGATAATCTTAATACTAGTTTTTAGACTAGTTCTTGGAGATAACATGATCGAGATATTAGGTTCTGAGCGCAGAAAATGACGTTCCTCACAAGACAAAATGGCTATAGTTTAGCAAAGTTTTTAGCTGGGTATGAGTATTTCCATAGTTGCTCGCCAACATAGTGTTGCGGCAAGCCGGCTTTTCCTTTAGCGTAAACAGTATCAAGAAGGAAGCCTGACCGCGGTAACAGCAGGTGAACACGTTGTTCCTGCCTCTGAGCTAGCCTCTGCAATAAAGCAAATTCAAGAGCTACAGCGGTTGCTCGGCAAAAAACAATGGAAATGAACTTCTTAAAGAAGCTGTCGAGTATGTTTGAGAAAAAAGTGGATAGCCCTTGCGCCCTTATTACCCAAGGATGGAAAATAAGCTTAGTGAGCCGAACCTTATGTGTATCACGAGCGCAGTTATACGTTCTAGCAAAACGGAAAAGTGAGTGGAAAGATAAACGAGGACGACGCCCTCAAGATGATAGCGAGGCGCTTGCTCGTCAACGTGATTGATAAGCCCTACGTATGGTTATCGCCGCGTCTGGGCGATGTTACGTCGGCAATCTGAGCAGGAAAATATCGCAATTATTAATGCCGAACGTGTTTACCGAATCATGAAGCAATCCGCATTATTGTTGGAACGTAAACCCGCAATCCCAGTCTCGAAACGAGCTCATACAGGAAAAGTGGCGGTGAATGAAAGCAATCAACGTTGGTGTTCAGATGGTTTTGAGTTTCGATGTGATGATGGTGAAAAACTACGCGTCACATTCGCTTTAGGCTGTTGTGATCGCGAAGCTCTTCATTGGGCAGCCAGCCAGTACGGGAGGCTTCGACAGTGAAACCGTGCAAGATGTCATGTTAGGCGCTGTGGAGCATCGCTTCGGTAACGTATTACCGACAAGGTCAGTAGAGTGGTTGGCAGACAATGGCTCAGCACATCGAACCCATGAAACACGGTGGTTCGCAAAACAATTCGGCCTATCACCTAGATTTACGGCAGTACGGAGTCCACAAAGTAATGGAATAGCGGAAAGCTTTGTAAAAATTATGAAGCGTGACTACATAAGTTTAATGCCAAAACCTAACGGATTAACGGCAGTAAAGAATCTTGCGGCAGCCTTCGAGCATTACAATGAATGACATCCTCACAGTGCATTGGGTTATCGTTCTCCGCGAGAGTACCTGCGGCGTCGAACTCATAATGAAATAAGTAATAAAAAGTGTCTGGAAATATAGGGTCAAATACTTAGAGCCTACCGTCCAGCTGTTTACATGCAAGCAAATCGTTCAGCCAAAAGCGCTCAAAGACACCGGTATCACGCCATTCAAGGAAGCGCCGATGTGTAGAACTCGAAGAACATATCCCGTGGCATTCAGGGCGTTCCACTAACCGCCAGTCCTGAGCACAAAGAATATGGCATTCATGGTAGCACGATTTAAACACGTTTACGGTGAGTGCCGAGTGGATGATTAGTTTTGTGCTCAGGACTATGCGGTGCTATTTTTTCAGAGTTCATCGCTGATCCGTCATCTGTTACCTGTCATATTTTCACCTTCAGAAATTGCCCGTTACGACATTCTGACAATCCCTTCTGTGGTAGGTTTTTAGTCTTCCTTACAAAATAATTTATGATAGGATAAGGCCTAATAAAATTAATTAGGTTGGAGCCTATTCCGTGTTTTATATCCATCAGTCCAGCTTCAACCCGTAGAGATGATTGAGTCAGTGTGGATGAATAACTGCGTTGAGCGGATCAGTTTAATGTTATTATGCGATGCCAGTCATGACTTGATAAACAGAGTATTAAGACATTGGTTGAATGGGATAAACAAGACGCATGACAAATGATGATCTGAAACAAACGGTAGGGGCGAAGTCATATAGGCTTTCGGAGATAGCACAGTTGCCACAAGCAATCCGGGATCGCATTGCTCACATCGATTTCACCTTATTGTTTAAGGGAGAAGCGGTACGGGCAGATTTAGTCGATCGCTTCAGCATAGCTGCTACACAAGCAACGAAAGATTTCACGCTATACAGAGTGCTTGCACCAGGTAACATTGAGTATGACCAAAAGCTCAAGCTGCATAAGCGAGGTGAAGCATTTGAACCTTTGTTCGACTACGACGTCGTTCGAACATTGGCGACAATTAGCCAAGGGTTCGGCGATGGCTTTACTGGCAAGGTAAAACCGCCTTTTGCGTGTGAAGCGCCTTATCACCTTAACAAACCGAGTTTATCGATAGTGGCGAAAGTCACCGAAGCCATCCATAAAGGCAAAGCCTTGCGTATCACCTATGTGTCGTTATCGAGCGGTGAAACAATACGTGAAATTGTGCCGCATACGCTGGTGGACAATGGCCTGCGTTGGCATGTTCGTGGTTTTGACCGCGAGCATGGTGAATTTCGTGACTTTGTATTGACTCGAATTAAAGCAGCTATTGTGCTTGAAGACTCCACTTTGTCTGAAATGGAGCTCGAACCCCAAGACCGGCAATGGAATCGCTTTGTAGAGCTAGAGTTAGTGCCACACCCACGTATAGAGCACAGCGAAGCGATTGAGTTAGACTATGGCATGACGGGGGGCGCTCTAAAGGTTGAGATTAGAGCGGCTACCGCTGGCTATTTGCTTCGCCAATGGCATGTAGATTGTACCAAAGCACATAGCCTTCAAGGTCCTGAATATCAGCTTTGGTTAAAGAATGCCCCGACACTTTATGGGGTAGCCAATTTGAATTTAGCCCCAGGGTTTGACGGATGATGTTTCAACGACAGTGGAACATTGCGCAACCCATAAACGAATTATAACGAATGAAAAGCAGGAATTAACAGATGACAAGTTTACAACAACGTGCCGAACTTCAACGCCAAATCTGGGCGATTGCCAACGATGTGCGAGGCTCAGTGGATGGCTGGGATTTTAAGCAGTATGTACTGGGTACGCTGTTTTACCGCTTTATCAGTGAGAACTTTGTTAACTACATCACAGGCGGTGATGAGAGCGTTAATTATGCTGCCATGTCTGACGATGACGAAAATATCAAGTTAGCTAAAGAAGATGCCATTAAAACCAAAGGCTATTTTCTTTATCCTAGTCAGTTGTTTAGCAATGTGGCAGCCAATGCACATAAGAACGAAAATTTAAATACGGA
This sequence comes from Providencia sp. Me31A, assembly GCF_050487165.1. NCBI lineage: Bacteria > Pseudomonadati > Pseudomonadota > Gammaproteobacteria > Enterobacterales > Morganellaceae > Providencia > Providencia sp. Me31A. The sequence continues at coordinate 35,721 of NZ_JBKQGZ010000001.1, read as the reverse complement.
TTTGGCGGCTATTTTTGCTGCCATTGAAAACTCAGCCAATGGCTATGATTCAGAAAAAGACATCAAAGGCTTGTTTGCGGATTTTGATACCACCAGTAATCGTCTGGGCAATACAGTAGAGGCAAAAAACAAACGTCTAGCAGCGGTGTTAAAAGGCGTAGCAGGTTTAAGCTTCGGCAATTTTGAAGACAACCAAATTGATTTATTTGGTGATGCTTACGAGTTCCTGATTTCTAACTATGCCGCCAATGCGGGTAAATCCGGTGGCGAATTTTTTACCCCTCAGCACGTTTCAAAACTCATCGCGCAGCTGGCCATGCACGGACAGACCAGTGTGAATAAAATCTATGACCCTGCGGCGGGTTCGGGCTCGTTACTTTTGCAAGCCAAGAAGCACTTTGATGCGCATATCATTGAGGAGGGTTTCTTTGGCCAAGAGCTCAACCACACCACCTATAACTTGGCGCGTATGAACATGTTTTTACACAACATTAACTACGACAAGTTCAATATTCAGCTGGGTGATACCTTAACCGAACCGCACTTTTTAGATGACAAACCCTTTGATGCGATAGTCTCGAATCCCCCTTATTCGGTGAAGTGGATTGGCAGTGATGACCCTACCTTAATCAACGACGACCGCTTTGCACCCGCAGGCGTGCTTGCGCCTAAATCTAAAGCCGACTTTGCCTTTGTGCTTCATGCATTGAATTATCTGTCAGCCAAAGGCCGTGCCGCCATTGTTTGCTTTCCCGGTATTTTTTACCGTGGCGGTGCTGAGCAAAAAATTCGCCAATACCTAGTTGATAACAACTATGTTGAAACGGTTATCTCACTAGCTCCAAACCTGTTCTTTGGTACCACCATTGCGGTAAATATTTTGGTGCTGTCTAAGCACAAAACCGACACCACCACCCAATTTATCGATGCCAGCGATCTATTTAAAAAAGAAACCAATAATAACGTGCTGACTGATAAACACATTGAAGACATTATGAAGGTGTTTGCTAGCAAAGAGGACGTGGAGCACTTTGCCAAATCCGTTGATTTGGATGTTATCGCAGGCAACAGCTATAACCTTTCGGTAAGCAGTTATGTTGAAGCGAAAGACAACCGCGAGCTAGTGAACATTACCGAGCTTAATGCCGAACTGAAAACCACTGTTGCTAAGATTGAAGCGCTTCGCAGTGATATTGATGCCATAGTCGCGGAAATTGAAGGTGAGGAGGTTGAGGCATGAGTCATTTAAACTATTTAGAGAAACTCTTGGATGGTGTAGAGGTGGAGTGGCTGCCATTGAAAGACGTTCTGGTACGCACTAAGGGAACAAAAATAACGGCCGGGCAGATGAAAACCCTTCACAAGGATGGAGCCCCATTAAAAATTTTTGCAGGAGGTAAAACTGTTGCCTTTGTGGATTTTAAAGACATACCTGAAAAGGATGTAAATCGAGAGCCGTCCATTATTGTAAAATCCCGAGGTGTAATTGAGTTCGAGTATTACGAAAAACCGTTCTCACATAAAAATGAAATGTGGTCGTATTACTCTGATAATAATGCGATTCATATTAAGTTCATATACCATTTTTTGAAATTGCATGAACGGTACTTTCAGGGTATCGGTTGCCGAATGCAAATGCCTCAAATTGCAACGCCAGATACTGATAAATTTCTCGTGCCCATCCCCTGCCCAGATAACCCCGAAAAGTCGCTGGCAATCCAATCTGAAATCGTGCGAATTTTGGATAAATTCACTGCCCTGACAGCCGAGCTGACAGCCGAGCTGACAGCCGAGCTTAACATGCGGAAAAAACAATACAACTACTACCGCGACCAGTTGTTGAGTTTTGATGAGGGTGAAGTTGAGTGGAAGACGTTGGGTGAGGTGACCCGACTTATTACCAAAGGAACAACCCCAAAAGGATTTGTAAGCTCCGGGGTTAATTTTATTAAACTGGAAAGTTTTGATGATAACCAAATCAAACCAGACAAGTTTATGTTTATTACTCCAGAAGTTCACAATAGGGAACTTAAACGCTCAATATTAGAAGAAGGTGATATTTTATTTGCTATAGCAGGGGCAACTATTGGAAAGTGCGCGATTGTTGATAAGAGTGTTTTACCTGCAAATACCAACCAAGCATTAGCTATTGTTCGCTTGAGCCATGAGGTAAATGTAAAGTTTGCTTTTTACTACATGCAGACCACAGCAATGACCGATTATATTGCTAGGTTTAATAAAACTTCTGCTCAGCCAAATATAAACTTGAAACAGATGTCGGAGTTTAAAATTCCTGTCCCTTCTATTAATGAACAAACCCGAATTGTTAAGATATTAGATAATTTCAATACGTTAACAAGTTCCATAAAAGAAGGTCTCCCCCGCGAAATCGAGCTACGCCAAAAGCAATACGAGTATTATCGTGACCTATTGTTGAATTTCCCAAAATCTCATTCAAATGAGGTCGCTTAATGAGTAACGCGCTAACGGAAATAGCAGAGTTGTGGCAAGCGTCCAACAAAAAAGTGCAGTTGATTTTACTTGTGTATTTTTTAAAAAATGACGCTTTTAAACTGCAAGGAGAAGCGAATGCCTAACCTCAGCCTACAAGACCAAACTTCTGAGTTCTTACTCTATACTGCGCCTAATGGTGAGGTAAAAGTCGAAGTGTTACTCAGTGGCGAAACCATCTGGCTAACGCAAAAACGCATTGCACAGCTGTTTGGTGTGGGGGTTCCTGCTATTTCAAAGCACTTGGATAATATTTACGATTCAGGCGAACTACAACGTGAGGCAACTATTTCCATTTTGGAAACAGTTCAACAAGAAGGCAAACGCGAAGTTAAACGCAAGCTGGAATACTACAACCTAGATGCAGTGATTTCAGTAGGTTACCGAGTAAACTCAGCACAGGCGACACAGTTTCGTATTTGGGCGACTCAGTTGATTAAGGACTACATCATCAAAGGTTTTGCCATGGATGATGAACGTCTTAAGAATGGTCGCTTCTTTGGTAAAGATTACTTTAAAGAGCTGCTGGAACGAGTTCGCTCCATTCGTGCCAGTGAGCGACGTATTTATCAGCAAATCACCGATATCTTTGCTGAATGCAGTATTGATTACGATCCTAAATCAGAAACTACTCGTCTGTTTTATGCCCATATACAAGACAAATTTCACTTCGCTATTACAGGGTACACAGCAGCGGAAATCATCGCATTGAAGGCTGACGCCAACCAACCATTAATGGGCATGACGACGTACAAAAACGCCCCTTCAGGTCGTGTGTTAAAATCGGATACCACTGTTGCCAAAAACTACCTCAGTGAAGACGAGATCAAAAAACTTGAACGTGCCGTTTCGTCTTTTTTTGATTACATTGAAGGCATTATTGAACGCAGAAACACCTTTACCATGGAGGCGTTCGCCGAAAGCGTCAATAAGTTTTTGGCCTTTAATGAGTATCAGGTACTTGAAGGTTATGGCAGTGTTTCACGCAAGATTGCTGAGCAAAAAGCTCATGCCGAATATGAGCAATTTAACAAACAACAAAAGATCGAGTCTGATTTTGATCGTGAAATAAAAAAATTGCTCAATGATGGTAGAAAGAAAAAGGACTAGATAAATGACCACCTCCTACAAAAGTATTGCAGAATCCAATAATTTTATTGTCCTAGACAAATACACAAAGCAAACACAGGTAAGTGAAAACTACCAGAGCGAAGGTGATTTAGAGCGTGAGCTCATTCAGGATCTAAGCAATCAGGGGTATGAGTATCTACCTGCGCTAACGACACCAGATGCCATGTTAGTGAATGTGCGCAAACAGCTACAAGCCCTCAATAAAGTTGAGTTTACCGATGCTGAGTGGGCTCGTTTTTGTGAGCAATACTTGAACACGCCAAGCGATAATATTCTCGATAAAACCCGCAAAGTGCATAGTGATTATATCTTTGATTTTGTTTTTGATGATGGTCATATCGAAAATATCTACCTATTTGACAAGAAGACCATTGCTCGCAATAAAGTGCAGGTTATTAAGCAGTTTGAACAAACAGGAAGCTATGCCAACCGATACGATGTGACGATTTTGGTCAATGGTTTGCCTTTAGTGCACATTGAACTGAAAAAGCGTGGTGTGGCGATCCGTGAGGCGTTTAACCAAATACATCGTTACAGCAAAGAGAGTTTTAATGAAGAGAACTCGTTGTATAAGTTCTTACAGCTGTTTGTGATCTCGAATGGCACCGACACGCGTTATTTTGCCAATACGACTAAGCGTGACAAGAACAGCTTTGACTTCACGATGAACTGGGCGAAATCAGATAATACGCTGATTGAAGATTTAAAAGATTTCACGGCAACTTTTTTCCAAAAAGAAACCCTGCTTGAAGTCATTTTCAAATACTCGGTATTTGATGTCAGTAATACCTTGCTTGTGATGCGTCCTTATCAGATTGCGGCTACCGAGCGAATCCTATGGAAAATAAAAAGTGCCTTTAACGCTAAGAACTGGAGTAATACCGAAAGTGGTGGGTACATTTGGCACACCACAGGCTCAGGTAAGACACTCACCAGCTTTAAAGCGGCACGGCTAGCCACGGAGTTAGAATTTATTGATAAAGTCTTTTTTGTCGTGGACAGAAAAGACCTCGACTATCAGACTATGAAAGAGTATCAGCGTTTCTCGCCTGATAGTGTGAACGGTTCAGACAGTACCGCAGGGCTTAAGAACAACCTGGATAAAGACGATAACAAGATTGTTGTTACCACAATCCAAAAGCTCAACAACTTAATCAAAAGTGAAAGCAATTTACCTATTTACCAAAAACAAGTGGTATTTATTTTTGATGAGTGTCATCGAAGTCAGTTCGGCGAAGCGCAGAAAAACCTGAAAAAGAAATTCAAAAAGTATTATCAGTTTGGCTTTACGGGTACGCCAATTTTCCCTGAAAACGCTTTGGGTGCTGAAACAACGGGCAGTGTATTCGGTCAGCAGTTGCATACGTATGTAATCACTGATGCCATTCGTGATGAAAAAGTACTCAAATTCAAAGTGGACTATAACGACGTTCGTCCGCAATTTAAGGGCATTGAGACTGAACAGGACGATAAAAAACTCAGTGCTGCGGAGAACAAGCAAGCATTTTTACACCCGATGCGGATCCGTGAAATATCGCAGTATATTCTGAGTCATTTTAACCAGAAAACGCATCGCGCTTATTCTGGTGCGAAAGGATTCAATGCCATGTTTGCGGTAAGTAGTGTTGATGCTGCTAAAGCGTATTATGAAACCTTTAAAACATTGCAAGCTGAGGCTGAAAAGGGATCCACAAGTAAACCTCTTCGCATTGCGACTATCTTCTCATTTGCAGCTAATGAAGAGCAGGATGCTATTGGTGATATTTTAGATGAGAGTTTTGAAGTTAGTGCCATGAACAGCAGTGCGAAAGAGTTTTTGAGCGCCGCGATCACGGATTATAACGCCATGTTTAAATCTAACTATGGCGTGGACAGTCATGGCTTTCAGAACTACTACCGTGACCTTGCCAAGCGAGTGAAGAATCAAGAAATTGATCTGCTTATTGTGGTGGGGATGTTTTTAACGGGCTTTGATGCACCGACGCTCAATACCTTGTTTGTTGATAAGAATTTACGCTATCACGGTTTGATGCAGGCATTTTCTCGCACCAACCGTATTTATGATGCAACTAAAACCTTTGGCAATATTGTCACCTTCCGGGACTTAGAGCAGGCAACCATTGATGCCATCACTTTGTTTGGAGACAAAAATACCAAAAATGTTGTACTGGAGAAGAGCTATAAGGAATATATGGAAGGCTTTAACGATATTGTTACAGGTCAAGTGCGTCGAGGTTTTATCGATATCGTAAAAGAGTTGAAAGAACGCTTTCCAAATTCAGAACACATTGAAAAAGAACAAGATAAAAAAGAATTTGCCAAGCTTTTTGGTGAATACCTAAAAGCAGAAAATATTTTACAAAACTATGATGAATTTGCTGGTTTAAAAGCGTTGCAAAACTTGGATACTCGTGATGAACAAGCTGTCGAAGAGTTCAAGTCAAAGTACTATTTGGACGATGCGGATATTGAGGCAATGCAAACCATCGACATGCCTAGCGAGCGTGCGATACAAGATTATCGCTCAACCTACAACGATACCCGCGACTGGCTACGCCGTGATAAAGAAGGCCAGGACAAAGATAAGTCAACAGTAGACTGGGGCGATGTCGTCTTTGAAGTTGATTTGCTTAAATCTCAAGAAATAAATCTCGATTACATTCTTGAACTGATTTTTGATCATAATAAGAAGAACAAGAGTAAAGAAGGTTTGATTGAAGAAGTCCGCCGTATGATCCGCGGTAGCCTGGGCAATAGAGCGAAAGAGAGCTTAGTGGTTGATTTTATTCATCAGACAAACCTTGATGAGATCAATGACAAAGCCAGCATCATCGACGCCTTCTTTAAGTTCGCTCAGGCGGAACAGAAGCGCGAAGCCGATGCCATTATTGTCTCTGAAAAGCTCAATGAAGAAGCAGCCAAACGCTATATGGCCTCATCACTCAAGCGAGAGTATGCTTCTGAAAATGGCACTGCACTGAATGAGGCGCTGCCCAAACTTAGCCCTTTGAATCCACAGTACCGAACGCAGAAGCAAACAGTTTTTCAGAAAATCGCTGCTTTTGTTGAAAAATTCAAAGGTGTGGGTGGTCAATTATAAGCTGAACTCCATGGTATAATTAGTGCCAATTATCAGTAAGCGTTGATGATTTCAATGTGATTGTTTGTAGATAATCAACGTCGTGGTTGACAACATATTACGTTATTCAATGTACAACGCTGATTATAAGGTCATCTAATTTAGAGAGCTTTCTTTTTTAAAAAATCAGTTATACTAAAACGGATACTTGAGAGGTTCTACTATCGATGAGGTGACATTTATGAATAAAGCTCTATTTGCCGGTATTATTACAATGTCTTTAATGGCGACTTCCGCTTTCGCAACAACGGACACTAAACCTGTATCGCAATGGAAGTGTGAAGATTTTTTGGTCATCGATGATAACTTTTATCCAACCGCCATTGGTGCAGCAGAGATTGTGACACAAAAAGGAAAAGTAGAAGACCCCACTTTAAATATTAGTGGTATCGAAACGGTAACTCCCCTGATTGTCGATGCGTGTAAAAAAGCCCCTAAAGAGTCATTTATTCAAAAAGTTGAAGAATATTTGAAAAAATGGTGAGGTAAAAAGTGTTGGGGTAATCAGACTGTAAAAATAAATAATTAGATGATATAAGTGAATTATTTTTCAAGGATTGAGCTTTGTTTTAGGCTTAATCCTTTTATTTTATAGCAGTAAGAGTCCAATAAGGGCAAAAAACGATTAAAAGCCTGTGTGAATGAATACAGTGAACCGCGAACACGCTTATGGTCTTTTGAAGTCAAAAAAAGAATTAATATGAGTAATGTCAGAGAGGTGTTCTTTCAAACTCTATCTAACTCGTCATGGGCCAATGTTGGCTATTTAGTTGCAGCTGCCGAAATCACTGGGGATGAGACGCTTAAAGAGCTCACAATGCGTTGTGCCGCCCATAGTATCGGGGGTATTTTGCTTGATAAGGAAGAGATTGCGAATACGCAAATTCTCATTCAAGCCACAGAAAAAGAAAATGTGGATTGGGAACTTTGTAATCGTCTTATTTCAATCAATCGTGATTTTGAACATTATATTGAATTAGTCAGCGAATTTTATAAACTTGGTGAAGTGAAAAAAAACGATTGGCAGTGGCGCCATTAATACACGCTTCTTTTGTTGTGGCGTGGAGAGGGTCGGATGTAGTGCTCCTTCTCTCCGTTACGACTTTATGTAATTAAAATTAAGATCTTTGTGTCTACTTAAATCCGCTCTAGCCGTTGCTGATTATTTATACGGATAATCGCTGGATTAATTCTGGTTTAAATTCTCTTCTTTTAATCACTGTTCTTACTATATCAATTCACATCTTTATTAAATCATCATTTTTATCTGGTCCATGTTCATGTTGCGTATTTTCATGAATGGAGATCACCCAATAACCCCCCCGTGTCAGCATAGTTGTCGTCTAGATTTTTAAGGAGATAACTATGCCAGCTAAACCAGTTCCAATTGATGTGAAAACGAAAGGTCAAACTTGGTTATTACCACCGTATAATTGGTCTCACCGAAGAATTGCTAAAGAACACCCCCACGGGCGTGGGGAAAACCTATAGTAGCCATGCTATAATAAGCACAACTAAGAGCCTATCTCAATAGGGATTAATTACCGCATAAAAAATATATTATCACTGTAACCAAAACCTTATACAGACTGACTTTTAAACATCGATATGGCTGGGTAAGGTGATGAATTTAGCTCTTATTGAGATAGGCTCTAAGATAAAAGAGGATATAAAAAATGAAAAAATATGTAAGTTTAATGATCGCTTTGTTCACTGCGTTTGTTTTTACAAGCACAGCGTCTGCAACTGTAAAAGTTGGTGGTTATCCATTAAATGAAAAAGTTGTTAACCCAAGCGGTCAAGTGCAACTTTCAACCAGAAACTTTGAAATGCACGTAGTTAAATTAGATAAGTCTGCTGATAAAATCGAGAAAAAATGGTTTACTGATGCAAACATTCCTGTTTCTCCATTAGTGCCAACGTCTATTTCTTTAAAAGGCACAGTGGTTGACCAAAAAGAATGTTTTAAAGCGCAGAACGATTTAGAAAATCATTTTAAAGACAAATATAAAATGACGTTTAATGGCTGGATGGATAATCCAGCACCTGAATTAGTTCGTTATAATCGTGGTCGTTTTACACAAGATGGTTATGTTTATGAAGTAAGGTTAATGTGCTTCCATGAGCCTTCTCCATACGGTGGAATGGAAACCAACCTTTACTACGAAATCAAAACTATGGCGAAAATCGCGCAACGATAATGTGCTAAAAATTTTAAATAATGAAAGAGGGCTTCGGCTCTCTTTTTTATTTTGTTTATTTTGTCTGTTTTTTTTTTGAATTTGCATAGAGAAACACCCCCACGGGCGTGGGGAAAACGGTGAGATAGCCAACCATATCCGACGCAGTGCGGAAACAACCCCTTGTTCAAGACAAACATCACGTCCATAGCGTTCATAGTCAAAGTAATGGGATAAATGTCCAAGTTGTGCTAAATCATAACAACCACTTTCTTCTATCCAGTAATAACCTAAATCATATTCATTATTGACCCCCGATAATTGCTGGAAAGAATCTAAATTATCCGCTAAATGAATTAAATCATGGATTGAACTCGTTGAAGAACCGATTTCAATTGCCGCCTGATAAAGGTTAATTTCATCAGGCGATAACATGGCTAATTGCGTGGCTAACTCGTTCAACTCATCTAAAAGACTGTATTCTAAAATGTGGGAAGAAAGGCCATCAATGGAGGATTCATAGTCGGTCAAAAAATACTCTTCATAGTGAATACCATCAATGCCAATCCGCATTAAACAGTGTTCGATTTCTTTTGAGGTTGCTGGAAGCTCAAGCCATTCACCGACCAGTTCGCCTTCGTTATATTTACCTAAATTCGTAATAAAAACAGAAATCATTCCCGATTTTAGGCATGGGGAAGCCGTCGCAGTTATACGCATATTCGTGTCCTATTATTGATGTATTGTGATTTAATTAATGACGATATTTTGATAAAGGGATCTATTTTCCTTTAGAATGTTACTGGCAGTGTAAAAATGACCCCATATTGGCAATTGAATTTTGACCCCTGACGTAATATAGCGGTTTTACTTGTGAGGCCGCTTTTCAATGTTAACTCAGGATAATGAGTTGCCTTACAATCCCGATAACATGTTATGCTTTCTATCATGATCTCATTTTGCACGGGTTAAAACGAAAAAAGCCCCTGTCCAATAAACTAGGGTCAGTTCAGTGCCTGATACGAGCTCAGCATGTGGAAATTGATTTGGTGATTTTTTGAAGATCATTGACACCAGTGGCACTCCTGTTGAGAAAAAAGAGCTTGAACCAAGGTGGCGTGTTGCAGCGGCCTTCGGCGTTTTGTTCCATGATATTAGCCCGTATCAGACTAGTCCCTAACAGACGAAGATGGCGGCTATCAGTGGAACCCTTTTAAAAGGCAGATAGCGCCCACTACCTGCCTAAGCAGCTTCTAGTACTGACTATAGCCTATCGTACGGTAATTCGAACTGTAGTGTTTAGAATATTCTTTAGCTAGGTAATTTAATCGTTCTATTACGGTATTATAGTCATCGCTAAAGGATAAGGCTTCTCGATTTAAACAGTACCGACAGTTCTCAGGGTAGTGAACTATCGTACTGACATCATCCTTATTACAATTATGAAAGGCTATAACCTATGCTACGAGAATTCGCATTATAATGTTTCGAGTGCTCTTTCGCTAAGTAGCTTAGCCTATTCATCAACATCGCTCGATCCGCTTCAAACGTTAAGGAATTCTGATTTAAGCAATACTTACCGTTATTAGGATAGTGTACTAATGCGCCAGTCGGGTCTGAGATAGGGTCTAATTGGAGCTGTAACGCACTGTACCACGCGGACGTGATCATTGTCCTTAGACTCGGTTCATCTAAGTTATAGTCTCCTAGGTGATAGTAGGCGTCTTTATTGAAGATTAATACACAGTGGTAGTGAGGGAGCTCAGAACTGGATTGTTCTTTTACCCATACGTAACGCAATCGGTTAAGGTAAGTACGTTGACCTTTTCGCCTTTTACTGTATTGATAATGTTTAAGCTTAGCGTTTAATGAATCAATGAAACGAGACATCACTTTATCTAGGTTAATAAAGCAGGTTGGCATATCCCCGTGGTTATCTATGACAGGAAACCGTAAGTCTACACGTAATGCCATAATACGTGTATAGTCAGTTAAGGAACGGGTTAAGGTCTTTTCTATGATTCTTATATAATCAGGGTTATACATGGAATCGTTATCATTAGACATAAGTATACCTTAGAGCCATGGGTAATGGCTCAGTGATTAATTTAAAGGGTAGGGTATAGGTAATGAGGGTTACCTATACCCAGTTTGCGTTAATGGTTAATTCGATTACATACCTAATGATGAATATGTATTTATAGTGATATTCACTAATAGGATTATATGGCTAGTAGATATATGCCAGTTAATTAATAGATCTAGATATTGGATATTAGATTAAATAGATCAGCAATAGATTAGAAGTATATTACCTATCCAACATCAATAATATCACTCAGCCCCTTTATATCAGGGTTGATTAACAAATAACCACTCTGGAGTTAATGCGTATAACTAGAAAAAATAAGGATTTAAATGTAATTCTATGCAATGATACCTAACGTTTCACTGTAAAATCTTGGTTTAAATAATTTTGACTGCCTATTGCCTCCATCATGGGAATGTACTCAGAAGGTCCATCTTTAACCTGTAATAAATCATTTAAATCAAATCGGTAAATATACGTTGTTTTATTTTTTTTCTTTGAAAAGAATTCAAGTCTAGATGCTAATATAGCAAGTGATTTATCCAATCTTTTTGAGTCCCTTAAACTGTTAGGGCCATATTGTCGAATGTAGTTCTTATTAATTTCTTTTATATTATTTTTATCAAAAAAATTATTTAGCCATACAGATAGAGTATCGGCATCTCGATTAGCCATGGAGATTTCATCATTAGCTGGAAATAACTTTAGTTGTTCAAGATAAAACCAGTGAACTAGTTTTCCCGCAGATTGTAAGCTATCTAATGAGATTAATTTTTTATCATATGAAAAATAATGTATTATCGCTGCTAAGCGGAGCCAATGCTCAGCCATTTTAGAGCCAAACTCCTTATGGTGATAAAGTGTGCCTGATTCCATCAAATTTTTCTCTATATCATTATAAGTATCAATCCAGTGAGCTTTTGCTTCGTCAGAAAGGGATAGGTTATATCTTATATTAATTCTATTGCGATTTTGTATTGTTGTTAATGATAATATTTCTGTTAAGCGATGATGAAATTTAGTTAAATATTCAGAGTATGATGTTGTATCTGTAATTATTCTATAACCTTGGGTTGATGCTGGTTGGCTAATCAAACATCGGGCAAAAAAGCCAATATCTTTAGCTTTATCTCCCTTTTTTTGTATAAATTCTTTGAATATAGTAGGTTGAACCATTAAGGATAATGTCATTCTTGCATCTTTAATATATTGATCTTCTTCACTCTTACGAGAGACAGAAAATGGGCTCCCATCCCACATCTTATTAATGAAGCCGAGCTCATTCAGAGCTCTCCCCTCGAAAACAACTCCTGCTTCATCTGACATCAAGCCTATGGAATTAGAGCCTTTGCTGAGGTGATCTTTAATTGCTTGTGGTGTCGCATCATTAAAACAAAATTTATATAGAATGGGCTCTTTGGGCTCAGAATTAGACAAAACTTTAAATTGTGCCTCAAAATCAGATAGGTCATTACCTTTTTGGTATGCGGTAGTAATGAGTTTAGATAATGACTTTTTCTTGAGGTCAAATAACTTTTTATCATGGCGATAAGCACTCATTTCAGTTTGATATTTTTGATTAAGTTCAGCCTCCATTTGATAAATGGGTTTCATGAATAGTTTATCGACGGTACTTTTCCTTTCCCCTGATTCAGCTAAAGTTAGAAAAAAAAGAGAGACAGGCATACTATCATTATTATATCTCAAAACGTTGATTTGGTTCTGACAAGCTAAAGACATAACTCCTAAAGCAGATACAGCAATTAAAGGAATGGGCGCTTGGGTATTTTTGTGAACTTCATTAATGGCATCTTTGATAATGTTCGGTAGAGCATCAATGGGGAATGTATTTTTATTCATATTTAAATTTCTCTATTTAAAACTAATTAAGTTAACTGCTACTCCTGCTATTAATAGCAGAAATAGCAATAATCAGAATGGTAAAAAAAAGATAAAGTTACCCTGATAAATAATTAATCAAAAAATACTTGATAAATTTATTTATTCAATTTAGTCTTTATTTAATTAATACAGCTATGACTAATAGGAGCCTTACTTTTCATTAATCCATATCAGTAAATCACTTAACAACCAGGCACAGGATTTAGGGCCTAGCTGCTTACGTTTAGGGAATTTACCTTCCCGTTCTAGTTTCCATGCGGTTGTGCGGGATATCGATGTGATTATTTTTCGCTCTTTTTCACGAACTAGGCGATCACGAGGTTCTCCATAACGTTTAAGAAGCTCCATACGTAACGTTGAGTTTGGGGTATTTGTATCCATTGTTATCTTTTCTTAGCAAATTTATTGGGTACGTATATAGTGATATAAATAACGGTAGCTTGGCAATCGATTGAACCCTTATTAAAGAATGGATTTTCAACTTATTGTTTTATTTGTTTTTATTTTTTACTTTGAGGTTTTTGGGGATATTTGGATGACGAGATATTGGGAAAGTAGCCATGGACATTTGAAGAAAAAGGTATGGTAAACCACTAAATAATACTATGAGCTTAACGGAGGAAATTTGTGTGTGATAAGTATTTAATCGGACACCATTATATCTAATTATGGGTAAATGAGAGGTGATATCAAAGACAATAAGTTAGTATATACACTATTAACTTGAAGATGCATTTTTCAGCATCTGGAAGTTCTCATTAATACGATCAGTCAACGTCTCGGTGATGAACGGTATTTATAGCTGAAGAAGCAATGGATTCTTTTTGGCTGAGAGGAAGTGGCGGTTGTGCCTCAGCTGCTTAATCACCGGCTTGCTGTTTCAAGGCGCTGTAGGTTTTCACGAACATCTGCTGAGCTTTTGCGCTGAACTTATGCGGCACACCCTAGGGTCTTCGGTAACTGAAACTGTTGCGGTGCAGCCACTTGTTCATGTCCAGCACGGTGTAGTGGACATCCCACCATTCTTAGGCTTCAGCTTTTCGTTATTAAACCAGTCCTACTGGTGGCTACGGACTATCGTTTCATTAATACGCTGGGATTGAGCCTCTGATACCGCTTGACCAGCCTTCAGCAGAAAGCAGTATGAACCGTATCCTGTCCTAGATTCTACGTACGGCCACGACATTTGCGATGCTGTGCTTCAAGAGTACGTTTCTGTTCAGAACTGAGTTCAATATTTATATTGTCAGCATGCCCCTTATTTTGCATAAAATTAAGCAACTTCAATGAACGCGGGTATAGTTGATAATATCATTTCTTACGAATAAATTTAAATTAACCCCTCCTTTCTGAAATTGTAATAAAAAGGAGGGAAGCGGTTATTTTGTTTTTTTTATTAATTTTATTTCTGGATAAGAATTTACCCATCCTGCAGTGGTTGCCTCATTAAATTTAATTTTATTTCCTTTTTTTTCTGAAAGTAAATTTAAGTCTTTATTAAACTCAGTAGAACTATAACTTCTATTTTTAGAACTTTTCAATTCGTAAAAATCATCTGATAGCTTTTTGTAAAGAATATAAATGGCTTCACTTTGCTGAGCGGATGTTCTACTTTTCCCTTTATTAATATCGGGATAGGGTCTCCATTTGTTTTTTTTAGCTAAAGTTAAAAAAGTTTTCTCTAAAATATAAAATTCGCCTATAGCCACTTTTTCTTTTTTAGGTAAAGTGATTAAATCAAAACTATGATATTTAAATATATCTCTATCATTATCATTAATGATTCTATCTATATCTGGAATTCCAGAAATCATTAATTCTTTGAATTGTTCATCGTGCATAGATATATTAATGCCATCGAAAGAATCTCCTATTATATGATATACATCATTTGTATAATTAACACTACCTTTTATTTGTAATGGCCAATAACCTGATATTAATCCTTTTATTTTATATCTGTAATTTATATTTAAATCCATATTGAGTGATTCGCTTACTAATTCTAATTTGTATCTTTTGTCAAACGTGAAACTTTGAAGCTTGTTCTTTTTAGAGTTATAACATGATACTAGTTTTTCTATATCACAGGTAGTCGGTGATTTCTCTAGTTTTTCTTTCGAATTTAAATATAAAAAGCAGTCTTGATTATCATAGTGATAAAAAATATATATTCTATCAGTAAACCAGTATGCAAGGAGATCTCTGTAGTTAAAGTTATACTCATTGAGTATTTTCGATAATTTCAGAAATTTTATTCTTTTCATGATAACCTCATTAATATTATTGTGTTTTTTTATATATTACTATGAAAAATAAAATAGTCGTATTTTTATGAAAAATTTTTTGAGTGAAAGCTCCTTTGTGTGAGGTTTTTAAGTTATTTGTAATGATAAAACTCGATTTAATTCTTCTTCCCATAGGGATAAAGCTGCGCGTTTTTCATTTAGATAATCATATCTATCATAGTGTTTAGAACTGACGTCATTCAAAGCATGATTTTGAATTCTATCACGGATTTCTTTACTTATTCCAATTTCACCCATTAAGGTCTTACAGGTTCTGCGAAGGTCTCTTGCTGTGAAGTGTTTAAAATCTGGATGGTATTTCCTAAAGTAGCCAATTGCTTGTGCTAGGCTATCTGTTCTTGTTGGTCTTTTTCCATCTTTAGATAACGGAAAAATATAGTTACTATTGAGGTGAGAGGTGAGTTTTTGGATAGCTTCAAGCTCTGATAGTGCGGAATCTGTGAGAGGAATAAGGTGCTCGCGCTTATTTTTGGAAATATCAGATGTAATAAGTAGTGTTTTAGTTTTCCAGTCAATATTACCCCACTGACTTGCAATGAGTTCATAAGGTCGCTGTCCGCCTGTAAATATACATAGCCTAATTAAGTGTTGCATGAGGATACCAACACCAGAGGTTTCAGCTATTGAATTCATGATAAATGATAGTTCTTCCCAGTTTAACCATGTATTACCGACTTTTTCGGCAGCTGATTGTTTAGGTATCATTGAAACAGGATTTGACTCTAATCCAAATGTGATACCATTATTTGCATTCATAGGGTCGTTATCAGCCTTAATCCCAAAGTTAAAAGCAGCCATTAAATATGAACGTATCCGATTTGAATGTACAACCGCCCCACGTTGGATAATAGTACTTAACAGGTTTTTAATTTGGATTGGTGTTACATCCTTTGCCTTTGTGCCTCTAGGGATCTGCTCATAGCATTCTTTTTCCAGCCTTTTTAAGACATCTTGCCATGTACGTTTATTATCTTGTTTCATTTTATTAACATAGCCATGTATCAATTGCTCAAAAGAACCTTGGCTATTATTAAATTGGGCTAATTGCTGTTCTTCCTTTTTAAGGATATCTAATTCATTGGTTGGATCTTTACCCTCGCTGAGCCATAAACTATATGTTTTAGCAATTTCATTTGCAGTCGCTAGCTTCATTTCAGGCCATAGGCCAATTTGGATAAACTTTTCTTTTTTGCCTTTGTTTACATAATAGCGAAAGTAGAATACTTTTTTCCCAGAGGGTTGTACTTTGATACCAATGCGCCCAGTACCTCTCTGTGAACTTTGGTGCCAAGAATAGTAGGCTGAGGTTTTAGGCTTTAAAGCACGAATGGCTGTTTCGGTTAAATTCATTTGATTATCACCAATAATGTGAGAGACCTGATTATTATATCAGGTCAGGTAATGGGTCAGGTAGTGTTTGAACAATTAGGTATTAAAATAAACGAATGAGAACGTTTTTTTATTTTAATATTATGAATTTTAATAATAAAAAAACAGATTGAGAACAATTTAAGAAATGTGAGAACAAGTATTATGCATGACTCATAATCGATTGGTCACTGGTTCAAGTCCAGTAGGGGCCACCAAATTTTAGCTGTTAAATCAGCGCATTAAGCCACTTCTTAGCAAGTGGCTTTTTTGTATCTAAAAGCCAATGGCGACAAAATGGCGACAGAGAATATGAATACTTTTTTATTTCCTTGGTCTGATTGGGTTTGGGATGAGTTTGATTGTGTTATTGAAAAATTAAAAACCGGCTTAACTCATGATGAAGAGTGGGTATCGCATAGGAAAAAAAATATCTTCATAGGAGACAAAGTTTTTCTTATTAGATTAGGTAAAAAAATTAATCCTTCAGAAAAAGGGATCGTTGGTATAGGTACAGTATGCTCATTTCCTTATGATGGAATCCACCCATTAACAGGAAAAACAACTAATAAAGTAAAAATTCGTTTTTCTACTCTCAGTCAACATCCTATTTTTACCTTAGATGAGCTAAAGTTATATGATAATACTCAGCGCTGGGATATAGAAGCAGGAGGTACTATTGTAAAAAATTCAGATATTGCAAGTGAACTATATAATGCTATTGCTTCTCTATATGACTCTGAGCTTGATCTAGATGCAATTTTAGATTCTAAGATTGAATCTGAATCTAAATTAAAAGAAAAACTAAAAGAAATCGAAGATCCTGTGCGACTTGGTCTTGCTAAATATCGTATCGGACAAGATAAATTTAGAAAAAGTTTACTCAACAAATGGAAAAATAAGTGTTCAGTTACAAATATCAAATATAAAGAACTTCTCGTCGCTTCTCATATAAAACCGTGGTCAGTCTCAACAACGGCTGAAAAGCTTGATAAATTTAATGGCCTTCTATTATCAGCTCATCTAGATGCTTTATTTGATAAAGGTTTAATTTCCTTTGATGACAATGGAAAGATCATTGTTTCTTCGAAGATTGAAGCTGAAAAAAAGGTTTTAGGTGTTGATGATGATATGACGTTTTTAATAGAAAATAAGCATAAAAAATATCTAAAATATCATCGAGATAATATTTTTAGAGAATAAATAAATCCATTAAAAATATAAATTATCTATATTTTTCATTGTGTTGTGTTTTTTGTGCGATCCATTGCGTGATCTAAAACCTGAAATTCTTTTTACGCATTTCAGTTTGAGATTTTCGGCAATCCCCTAGTATTGGCGCGGCTTGGCGATATGTTTTGTAGAATTTTAAAACTGAAATAATTTTTAGATCCAAATTGTGCTGGCGGGTGCGGTATAGTGCATTTTACGTGGTAGGTAACTTTATTTCGTGGGGTAGCGCTGCGCCTGCGCCATGCTGTTGATGTGATCCAATGGATTGAGAGTGGATACTATTTATCTATCAACGTTAAATTATTTTTATGCACTTCTTTTAGCACATTAACATTAATAGTGGCTATGTATGCGTAAAATCGGAAATTTGCTGAGCAATTTTTCGGAACAACGGATTCTGCTAAATCCACTTCACTTTATTTTTTGTCAAAGACTGTCCCCCCAACTTCGGATTAGTATTATTTATTTTATGGGTTAATTAATTGATATATATTAAAAATAATCTTGTGCATAAAAACATAGCCCCTACATAAAGGCTCTGATTTAAAGATACCTTTAGAAGGGGAGGGATTTTACAAGCTGCGTTTTTTATTTATTAGTAAACTATAAATTAGAGCGATTAGTAATAGCGCTATGACGCTTGAAAAGCCTAGAAAATGGTAATTTACCGATAGAAAACCTCCCGCTAGTGCACCGATAATGAATGAGATAATAAAGAGAAATAGGGTTATTCTTTGGATATCTCCATTTTCATTTCTTTTTATTATCGTTCCAATCCAAGAGGTTGTCATACCTGTGATATAGGTAGAATGAATGCTGACACTACCAACTTTATTGAAGAAACCATTTTGTAACCCCATTGATAGGCTGATCAAAAAGACGGCGATATTCATGGAATAGAAAGCAGGTAGAAAAAAGTAGAGAGAAAAAACGATTGCAAAGAAGATAAATTCAAAGCTAATAATTAATGAATAGGCTAAAAGTGAAGCTGTTTTTGTTCGAATATAGCTACCTGATAATGTACCTAAGAAAACACCACATATAGAAACAATTGAGATGAAGAGCATACTCCAATTCATTTGAGAGATGTAAATCATGCTCAGTACGCTGTTTCCCGTGAGATGCCCGGTAAATACACCAAAAATAACAAATGAGCTTGAGTCTACAAAACCACCAATAAACGTTAGCAACAGAAAGAAAAGTGGATGAGTGTGTGGTTCAAGGTGTGAAAATAACTTCATTATCAATAACCTTAGTAAAATGAAAGAAACCCGACATCTGATTAAAGATGTCAGGTTTTATTTATAAACAGTACTCAATGTTCTTTAAGTGACAATGAGGAAACTAATAACATATTAAATTATTTAGGGTATAAATATGATTATTTAAATAATTAAATAGCTTCTACCGGTAAGTATACTGGCCACCATGCAGCAGTTCTAACAACTTCCACTTCTGAAAGCGTTGGGTCCACTTTTGCCACGCCTTGCGATTTTGCCATTCTCATCACTTCTAATGCCACGATACTGGATGTAATACGCAAATCTTCGTTAGATGGCAATAATGATGCGCCTTGCGCTCCTAGAGTTGCTTGACTTGCGACCGCTTGTACCGCAGAGAAAATCATTTCGTCAGTAATTTTTTCAGCTTGCGATACAATGGCTCCAAAGCCTAGCCCTGGATATAATGCTGCGTTGTTTGCTTGACCAATCTTGTAGCAAACATCTTTATAAATGACATCATCAAAGGGGGCGCCTGTTGCAACAAATACGCGACCATCAGTCCATTCGATTAAATGTTGTGGTGTTGCTTCGTGTAATAATGTTGGATTCGATAAAGGGAAAATAATTGGATGTTCAACATTACTTGCCATGTTACGCACGATGCTTTCGGTAAATGCGCCTGGTTGGGTAGATGTACCAATTAAGATGGTGGGTTTTACTTGCTCAATGACAGAGGCAAGGTCAATGATCCCTTTAGATTTATTGCTTTTGGCCAGAATGTTCGCCATGGCAGGCCAGCGTGTTTGTGCTTCCACAGAAACATCAACAACTTTTCTTGGGTAGTTGCTTACGCTTTGGATATCTTTAACGTAGTCTTTTTGGAAGTACAGTAAGTCATCTGTCATGTCTGATGTTAGCAGACCTGGCAGATCAACGAGCCAAATACGTGAAATTGCTTCTTCACGCGTAAGTCCGCTGCGGATCATTTGGTCACGGATCTGGTCTGCGATCCCACAACCTGCTGTTCCTGCACCAAATACAACAACACGTTGCTCAGTCCACGGTGTTTTGCTCAATTTAACGGCGTTTAATAATCCTGCCAGTACTATCGCCCCTGTACCTTGTACATCATCGTTGAAAGTGGCAAATTGTGCACGGTATTTATCAAGTATGCGGCGTGCATTGGTTGAACCGAAATCTTCCCAGTGTAAGACGGCATTTGGGAAAAGTTTTCTTGCGGCTTTAACGTAGGCATCAACAAAATCGTCATATACTTTGCCTTGAATACGTTCATGTCTATTACCAACGTATGAAGGGTCGTTTAATAGTTTTTCATTGTTTGTACCAACATCCAGAACAACAGGAATGACGCTATGTGGATCAACACCGGCAGCAGCGGTGTATACCGCTAATTTACCAACAGAAATATCGATACCGTTTGATCCCCAGTCACCAATACCTAAAATTTCTTCTGCATCGGTTGTGACAATCAGTCGGATGTCATTGCCTTCTGCACCAAATGCACGTAATTTCTCTTCAATTAATTCGGGCTCATTGATGCTTAAGAATAAACCTCTTGGACGTGTTATCACTTCGCTATATTTTTCAATGGCTTCACCAACAACAGGGTCATATACGACAGGTAACATTTCTAACATATGGCGCTGCAATAAAGCGTAGAATAATGTGACATTATTGTCGTGAAGTCGCCACATATAGATGTGTTTATCGAGGTCTGTACGACATTCACGATAAGCGCGATAAGAGCGGTCTAATTGCACTTCCATATCTTCTGTAATAACAGGAGGAAGAATACCGTTTAAGTCCAGTGCTTTTCTTTCTTCTTCAGTAAACGCGGTTCCTTTATTTAAGGATGGGTCTCGTAATACTTGATATCCTCTTGCTGTAGTTTTTATTTTACGAATGTTATTCTCAACAACGATTTCAGCTTGGCGGTTATACATATAAAAACCTCATAATTGGATTATTTAAAAATAAATTAAGCACCAGATAAACCATTACCTGTCATATCAATAGGATTGACGTACTTATTGAAGTCCTCTTCGCTTATTTTTCCTGAAGAAATAGCTGATTCTTTTAATGTGATGTTTTTTGCAATCGCATTTTCTGCGATATGAGCTGCATTTTGATATCCGATAATTGGAGAGAGAGCAGTGACTAGCATCACGCTATTATTGACGTACTCAGTAATTTTGGTGTTATTTAATTCAGTGCCTTCAACAGAATACTCTCTGAATTTATGGCAGCCATCAGAGATGATGCGAATCGAGTGTAATAAATTATTAATAATTACAGGGCGCATTGCATTTAATTCAAAATTACCTTGGCTACCAGAAATAGATATTGCAGAGTCATTTCCCATCACTTGAATACCAATCATAACAATCGCTTCACACTGTGTTGGATTCACCTTGCCTGGCATGATTGAAGAACCTGGTTCATTTGCCGGTAAAATCAATTCGCTGAAGCCACAACGAGGACCGGAGGCAAGCCAACGCATGTCATTGGCGATTTTAATCAATGCAACCGCAAGTCCTCGAATAGCCGCATGAGCACGTACTAATGCATCTAAAGAGCCTTGAGCAGTAAATTTATTTGGCGCTGTAACAAATGGTTTTTGTGTTAATTCTGCAATTTTTTCAGCGACATCTTTTGAAAAGCCTTTTGGTGCGTTTAAACCCGTACCTACCGCGGTACCACCTATCGCAAGTTTATACAGGTCTAATTTACTGCGTTTAATATCTTCCAACGCGTCTTTGAGCTGACCTGCCCACCCATGCCACTCTTGCCCAACGGTGAGGGGAACTGCATCTTCTAAGTGTGTGCGACCAATTTTAACCACGGTCATCCATGAGTCAGCTTTTTTTTCAATAACTTGGATTAAACTTTCAATGCTTGGGATTAACTGTTCATCAATCGCAAAAATTGCAGCGATATGCATTGCAGTTGGGAATGAGTCATTTGACGATTGCCCCATATTCACATCATCATTAGGACCTATAGGTGATTGAGTTCCTAATGTACCGCCTAATAATTGGATTGCTCGATTAGAAAGTACCTCATTGACATTCATATTTGATTGCGTACCAGAGCCTGTTTGCCATACATAGAGAGGATAATGGTCATCAAGCTGACCACTGATAGTCTCATCAGCAGCCATAACAATGGCATCTTTTTTCCAATCGGGTAATCTGCCAGCGGCAAAGTTAACTAACGCACAAGCTTTCTTTACATAGCCGTAGGCGTGGTAAACCTCTTTTGGCATGAGGTCATTACCGATATTAAAATGTTGTAATGAGCGTTGTGTTTGGGCACCCCAATAGCGGTCTGCGGGAACATTTACTTTTCCCATACTATCGAATTCTTCTCGTAATCCAGTAGCATTAGTTCCTATAGGGATATTCTTATTAAGCTTGTATTCCATGATAACTCCTAAAATGACTAGGTTTATTTTTAATAAATAATCATTGCTGGAAAAAATTAGAGTTTTAAATATGTTCTAAAAAAGAAGATATAGAAATAGTAATAAACATTTAATTATAAAATAGAGTAAAAAACACAAAAGTCAAAGGTAAATTATAATAAACAAATAACAAATCAATTAACGATAATCAAATGTAGATATAGCTGAGTTATGTCTAATATACTCTTCATTCTATTTTATTTAACTAAAGGAAAGATAATGATTTGTTTTTATGGCTTAAGAGAATAAATATGCTGAACAAAAATCCATGAGTTGTTTCATTTTGGAAATATATTAAAATTATTAGGAGGAAACAGAATAAACTTAAAAATTAATATTTAAAATCATAGGAAATATTGATATTTAAAATAATAAAATTAATTACGTATTCCAATAATACAATAATGATGAGTTAACTGCTGTGACATGGGGTTACCATTATGGTATCGGTGAATAAGTTTTCCCATTCAGGCTACTCAAGAGGGGTCATAATGAAAACACTGATTTTCTCATATAATTCGCTAACAAAAAATATATTGTTTTTTAGTTTCAATATATTAACTGCAAATCAAACTTTAGCCCAATCGTAGAAAGCAGTGTAGACACTAGCTATTTAACTGTTAGGAAGAGAACAGGTTCAAACGTTACGGCGTTTTGATTTAAACAATACTTACCTTCAGGTGTGTAATGGACTGGGCTGCTAGATTGGAGATAGGGCAACGCTTTGTGATTCGTTTTCATCATCATTGCCTGTAGATTTGATTTATCTAAGTTATAATCGACTAGGTTATAATAAATATCTTTACCGAGGGTTGATACGTAGTGGTAGTGAGGGGTAAGAATCTATATTCTTTGGTCAAAATGGAATGTAAGGTGTTAGGACAGGTTCGTTTTCTTTTTATTTCAGAGCAGATTTAGTTATATCTGAGCTTAGTATTTAAGGAATTAATAAAACGAGAGAGGCTATTATTTATATCAACACAAGGTGTTGGTATATTATCGTTATAGTCAGTGGATGGAAATCGTAAATCGATATGTATATATGAGAACGTTCTTATCATTATTTAAGAAGAGAGTTAGTGTCTTATTAAGATATGTTAGATATTGAGCATAATAAAAACTGGATTTATATTTTATATTACCGGCGATTGATAGGTAAGCATCCTTGGTCGTTAACTTATTTTGATTTGTTATTTTAGTCTATATTTGAATTTCATTTTTAGTAATAAATTTAAACTTAATTGTAAATATTATTTATTTTCTTTTAAGATTAATAATTTACTGTTTATTATCGTTTTATTTAATATAATATAACTTGTACTTAATAAACTATTGTATGAAAGTAGATTGCATTCATGTAATAAAATGAAATAATACAGCTAACCGAATCAAATTTTCAGCTATCTTAGGATCAAATTCTTTATGGTAATAAGGATGGCCAAATTGTTATAAATTCTCTATCAGACTGGCTCTTTAGGTTTAGCGCTAACATTCTAGAACCGTTCACTATTTTACAATACAGTAAGCATAGCGAATAGGTGATAACATGTCTCATTTTACAGGTGTGATTCCGAGTGTGAGCGACTAGCCAGACGCGATGGACGAGCGGATTAATTCAGCATCAATGAAGCTTCTTCCAACATAGAAATTCAGTTGCTGGAGAATGCGTTAATTTTACTGTCTGATACCAGAACTCGTCTTCAAGGCAAATGCGGGTAAGCAAGATTAAAGCCCGCATGATGTAGATATACTTATTATAATCAGCCAAATATTGCTTGAGGTGACCAAAAAATCATGTCCGACCAACTCCCCAAAAACGATACAGAACCCCAGATCCTGAAAGTGGAATTCCCCTCAGCCTATTTGCAGATGTTATTTAACGACCTCATTAAATGCATCAAAGAAAAAGGGGCGCCGCCGATTTACGATGAAATTGGCAAGACTATGGGGGATTCAAAAGGTCTGCTTGCTCGTCGCATGAAGCAGCTATATGAGCAAGGTCGTATTGTTATAGATGAAGAAAAAATGACAACCAGAGCTCCATGCATCGCTAAAGGGCTGGGTCATGATGAGACCTCTGATGCGGTTTATCTGACTGAAGATCAGAAAGCCATCATTAAATGGGTAAAAAGCATAGTGGGTCGTACTGGCATAGGTCTTTCTATCAACATGCTAGCGCATGAACTCGGCTTTTCGAATAGTAAGATAAAACACCACGTCGAGTGCCTAGATAAAAACGAATTACTCCGATACAGTCAGGAATTGGGCACAGTTATTGCCACTGCGGCTAATGGTAGCGAGCCAAAATCTAATGCGTAACGGGGGGCTGTACTTTCGCTTTTTCCATTATATTTTGCTGGTTAGTCTACTGGTTGGTTGCATGTTTTTTGCAAAGACCATTGTTGAGATTTATTGGCCGCAGATGATGGTACCGGGAGTGGGCTGGTATTATGTTGGTATTCGGCCGGGGAGGGTTCTTTTTCCGGTGATTGGCCTTGGGCTTTTTGCGGTGCTTTTTTACTTATACCGTTATTTCGGAGTATTGATGTTGACGGTCAGCATCGTTGCTGGCGGTATCGTCTTTTTCGTCCTCAATTCGTTGTGATGTTGATGGCATAGAGGTTGAGCAATTGCCCTCATTCTTGATGGGTTTTCTAAATGGGCAACTACCGGAAAGTCAATGCGTATAACTTTAGTTATAATGATGTTTTCATGCTCATGATTTGTAGAAGCAAGAGCACCTTAACGGGTATCGCTAACGAGTTAAGGTGCTTTTATACTATAATTTATTGATTAATCAAGGTTTTCACCATTAGAGGCGATTACACGTTGGTACCAATAGAATGATTCTTTAGGAATACGTTTTAGTGAACCGCGACCTTCATCATCTTGTTCTACATAGATGAAACCGTAACGCTTAGTCATTTGTGATGTTCCGCAGCTAATCAGGTCAATACAGCCCCATGTGGTATATCCCATTAAATCAACGCCATCACGAATCGCTTCTTTCATGGCGATAATGTGTTCTTTGATGTACTCGATACGATATGGGTCAGAAACAGTACCATCTGGATTTAAAGTATCACGAGCACCTAGGCCATTTTCGACCACAAACAGAGGAACACCATAGCGATCCCACAATTTATTCAGTGTGATACGCAGTCCAGTAGGGTCAATCGGCCAGCCCCACTCAGATTGAGTTAGGAATGGGTTTTTGATCTTGCTCACTAAGTGTCCAGATAACTCTTTCGCATCAGGGCCGCCTTTGGTGACATAGGTCATGTAATAGCTTAGTGAGATAAAGTCTGCTACACCTTCTTTAAGTACTTTGAAGTCTTCAGGCTCTACCTGAATATTAATGTTATTTTCTTCAAAATAACGCAACATATACGTTGGGTATTCACCTCGTACACTAACATCAGGGTAGAAGAGATTGATTTGATCTTCTTTCAGTGCTTGTAATTGGTCTTCTGGGTTACAACTTTCTGCGTAGGTTTCTAAGCGGCAGATCATGCAGCCAATTTTTGCATTCGGCATCATCTGTTTGCCGAGTTTGATTGAAATTGCACTAGCAACAAATTGGTTATGGGAGGCTTGGTATGCCGCTTCTTCGACGTTTTTGACGGTATCTGGCAATGTCCCTGCACCGGTATATAAGCTATTGAGATTCATGTTCATCTCATTGAACGTGATCCAATATTTCACTTTTGATTCATATCGCTTATAACAAGTAGTCGCAAATTTTACGAATAAATCAATGAGGCGACGATCTTGCCAACCGTTGAATTTTTGCGTTAACGTTAATGGCATTTCATAGTGAGAAAGCGTGACAAGTGGCTCAATGCCGTACTTAGCTAACTCATCAAAAACGCGATCATAAAATGCTAAACCTTCTTCGTTGGCCTGCTCATCAATACCATTTGGGAATATACGGGCCCAAGAAATAGATAAGCGGAATACTTTAAAACCCATTTCAGCAAATAATGCGATATCTTCTTCATAACGATGATAAAAATCGATACCCCAGCGTTTAGGGAATAGCGCTTTACACTCAGGTTTTAAATACTCTTCAAGCTCTTTTGACGTGACGTTAAAGGTAAAGTTGTTGACTCCGCCGTCTGCATAAGGGTCTTTGTATGCCGCGACATCTGAGGTAGAAAGGCCTTTACCGCCTAGATCAAATGCACCTTCGATTTGGTTAGCAGCTGTTGCACCTCCCCATAAAAAATCTTTTGGAAAACCGATTGTACTGGTGTTTTTAGTATCTAATTTCATAATTTCCTCTTTCTAAATCAATTAACGGTGAGCAGTGTGGTTTCATTACAAGTAACATGTTGTTGATTTGTTAGGTGTAATTCACTGAACTCGTCAAAATTGGTTATCAAAACCGGGGTGATTGTTGATAATGAATGTTTAGTTATATTTTCAATATCGAACTCGATAAGTAGGTCACCGGATCTAACGCTATCCTTTTCATTAACATGGAGGGTGAACCCTTCGCCATTTAATGAAACAGTATCAATGCCTACATGAATAAGGATGTCCAAACCATCATTGGTTGTAATACCGATGGCGTGTTTACTTGGCGTGACCATTGAAACAACACCATCAGTTGGCGCATAAACTTTGTTATCTGAAGGAATAATGGCAATACCATCGCCAATGATTTTATTGGCAAAAACGGTATCGGGTACTTGTTCGAGTGGTAATGTTTCCCCTGAAATTGGCGCAAGTAATGAATGTGTTGATTGTTTATTATGAGGGGGCATTTGGGCCTGTATTTTTTCTTCCATTTCACGATGAGGTGACGCGTTTTCATGGGAAGTGGTTACACCGTCTTTATTAGGCTCAAGTCCTGGCTCATCTAATTTTAGAAACAGAGTGATAATAAATGCCAAAGCAAAGCTAACTATTACTGCAAGGCAGATAAACATAAAGTTATCTGTGCCAGCCTCAACATAGGTTGGTAAGGCTGTGATCCCAGGAATACTAAACGCAAAGGTTTTTACGGCGAATGTACCAATGATTCCACCTCCTACTGCACCACCGATCAACGCTGCATAGAAAGGTTTTTTCAAGCGCATGGTAACGCCATAAATTGCAGGCTCAGTGATACCAAAAACTGCAGAAAGGGAAGAGGAATAGGCGATAGATTTTAATTTTGTATTTTTACTTTTGATGGCGACAGCTAATGTTGCACCTGCCTGAGCAAGATTACTGGATAAGCTAATAGGTAATAAAACAAAGTCGTAGCCTAATGTTTTAAAGTTTGAAAATGTGGCTGGGAAAAAAGCATAGTGCATGCCAGTTATCACTAACAGTGATAAACATCCTCCCATAATAAAGCCTGCTATAGGGCCTGCAATATTAAAGAGAGAAGAAAATATTTGCTGTAAATATTCACCAATGTAATAGCCTAATGGAGCGAGTAATGAAAGAGTGATAATTGATGAGATTATCAGCACCAATAGTGGCACAAAAATAATTTTAACACTCGCAGGGATAATTTTCTCAACCCATCGATTGATATAGCTTAGTAACCAGACTCCAAGAATAATCGGAATAACAGTAAAATTATAAGTAATATTAGGAATATTAATACCAAAGAAAGAAAGTGCAGGTTCGCCTTGGTATATTGGGTAAACTAGAATGAAAGCTAAGGTTACTGCAATGTATTCATTGGTTTTAAATTTACGAGCAACAGAAAACGCTAGCAAAATAGGTAAAAAATAGAAGGCTGAGTCCGAAATGGCATAGAGTATCCGGTACTCGGAGCTCCCATTAGGAATAAGGCCAGACATATCAAATAGAGCGAGTAACCCTTTGAGTAACCCAGTTCCTATGATAGCAGGTAATATTGGGGTGAAAATACCCGATAGAAAATCAAAAAAAGTATTAATAATATTTTGTTTAGGCTCAGATATTTCTGCTTGTGGTGCTTCATCAGTTATTGCTGAGCCATTAGGTTCAACTATTTTATGTAACTCAGTGAAAACATGCGTAACGTGGCTGCCTAATATGACTTGTAATTGATTACCTTGGAAATTAACACCCAGTACCCACGGAATATCACGGAGTTTCTCTACATTAACTAATTCATTGTTATGAAGATTGAAACGTAAGCGTGTAATACAATGCCAATGCTGGCTAATATTATTTTTTCCGCCGATAAGAGCGATAATCTGTTCTGCGACTTGTCTACTTTCCATAAGTATACCTATAAAAAAACCTGAACAACGGCCTCCAATTTCATTTGGAAGTGTTGTTCAGGTTAATGCCTAGTCTTGCCAGTTACACACCTGTTATATTTCAAGCCAAAGTTTATGCCTGACTTATTTTGTTTTATAAATAACCCAATAAGTAATACTAAAATATTGATGAATAATAATGCTTTTTATACATTAAAAATCATTGTTATTCATTAGGTTATGCTCTGTAACTCAAAAGTTAGGCATAAAAAAACCTGAAACTGTTGAATAGTGAAATTCAATACATTTCAGGTTATTGCCTAGTCGAACTAGTTACAGACCTACCGCTACTTTATAGAATTTTTATTCATAAAAGACAATATGAGAATAATAGATTTGTGATCTGTACGACAGAGACATACCATTTTCTTAAGATTAAGTTATCATTTTAATTGTAACGAGAAAAAGATTATGTAATTTTAATTTTTGCTTAGGAAAATAATGTGTTATTAAAATAATAACTGTTCTTGATGACAAAAAATGCTAACTACTTACTCCGATATCGATCACAAAAAATAGGTGCCAATCTTGCTTTTATCTAGTAGAAAAGATATATCTACATTATTAATTGGTGTGTTACTAGCTAGACTAGGCAAAAACCTGAAAATGCTGAAGTGTTACTTCATGTCATTTCAGGTTTTTTTGCATTTATAACGTATAATAATGGAAGTCGCCTATATGTACCTAATAAAAAAAGTTATAAATAATAATGTGATACTTGTAGACAACGAAGCCCAACAAGAAGTCGTTATTATTGGTAAAGGCATAGGCTTTAAATCTAAAGCAGGTCAAAACTACCACTGTAATGAAAATGATGAGCTTTTTATCAAGCCCTATGATCATGATATACATAATTTTCTTGATAATATCCCTATCGATATTATCAAATTGACGATTGAAGTTATCAATAAATGTAAACCAATTTTAAATGCAGAACTAAGCGATAGCTTAGTTATTACACTTTCTGAACATATTACTTTTGCAATAGAGAGAAGTAAAAGTAGGGAGATGAGTATTTCTCTCTATGAAGTGCCTTATTTATATCATCTTGAGTTTATTGCGGGAAAAGTTGCTGTTGATTATATTAATGAAAAACTTGATGTAAGCCTACCCCCAAGTGAGGCATCTCTTATAGCACTTCATTTTGTTAATGCAAAATTAAATAATAAAAGCGTTGGTGACACTTTAAGGTTTACACAAATAGTTTATAAAATTGTAAATATTGTAAATTATTCATTTCATATTCAAGTAAATACAGAATCAGATAGCTTTTCTAGATTTATTAATCATTTAAAATATTTATTGATCCGTTGTCAGGCTAATCGTGACAAGAGTAGCCAATTTAACTCAGTTCTTGAGGAGTTGGTTGAGAAGGAATTACTGAAAAATTTTGCATGTGCCAAAAAAATTGCGGCACTGATACAATCTGAATATAACCTTCCTGTTTCTCGTGAGGAAATTATTTATTTAGCATTGCATATAGAAAGGCTTTTAAATTCAGTTTAGATCTGAATTTTAATTATTATTTAGTATGGGTGTGTAACTAGGTGAGACTAGGCATTAACCTGATTAGTATTTTCCCTTGGCAAAAATATTATTGTCATTAAAAATGGGAATAGAAAAGGAAAACCGTATGGCTATAAAGCTAATTGCTATCGATCTTGATGGCACGTTATTAAATACTCATCATCAAATCAGTGATAATGTTATGAACATTCTTCAGCAAGCCCAAAGAAATAACATACATATTATTCTTGCATCTGGTAGGCCTTACTCAGGCATCCAACCTTATCTACAACAGCTAGCTTTAGATAAACCTGGTAACTACTGTATAAGTAACAATGGTAGTGTTATTCACGATGCTTCAAATGGCAGTCATCTTATAGACTTTTTATTAGATCTTGATGACTATAAAAAAATTTATACACAAACTGAAGAGCTGGCACTTTCATTACATGCGCTTGGTGATAATAAAATTTTCACGGCAAATAAAATTATTGGTTTTTATACTACGCATGAAGCTTATCTCTCGAATACTTTAATCCATTATGTCCCAATGGATGAGATGCCGGCTGATATCTTATTTACTAAATTGATGATTTCTTCCGAGGAAAACTACTTATCTAGTGTTATCAAAAAGATCCCATCTTCTTATTTTCAACAGTATACTTTAGTCAGAAGTACACCGTATTTTTTAGAAGTGTTAAATAAAAATGCGAATAAAGGCTTAGCAATACAAGCACTCGCACAACAGCTAGATTTACGTAAGCACGAAATTATGTGTATTGGTGATCAAAATAACGATCTACCCATGTTTGATGTTGCAGGAACCTGTATTGCAATGGAAAATGCAACTGATGAATTAAAGTCGCGAGCTACGGACGTGACCAGTTGTAATGATACGGATGGGGTTGCAAAGGCGATAG
Source organism: Providencia sp. Me31A (assembly GCF_050487165.1). Lineage (NCBI taxonomy): Bacteria > Pseudomonadati > Pseudomonadota > Gammaproteobacteria > Enterobacterales > Morganellaceae > Providencia > Providencia sp. Me31A. Next base: position 4,478 of record NZ_JBKQGZ010000001.1, on the reverse strand, counting down.
AAAAATACGCGCTATAAGTTTTTCATTAAAAACCGAGTTTAGCTTTATGGGGTCACTTCATCATTTCATTTACAACTCGGTTTTTAATTTAATTCTAATTGACTATTTCTTAATTGGCGTGAATTTCTTTTAATATCGCTTTCATTTTTCCTAATGAGTGCGATAGGTAGATTTTATAGGCATCGCAAAAATAATTTTTCCTAGGTAATCCTTTTGAATCAATTAAAAACCGATGTTTTGGACAACCACCGTGACATAGTGGTTTAAACTCGCAAGCTAAACAATCTTGACTGATCTTATCTTTTTTCAGTGATGAAAAACGTTCATGATTTTTTGATTTCAACATATTAGGAACAGTCTCGACCATCAAATTACCAATTTTATTTTCGGGGTAAACAAAGTGATCGCAAGAATAAATATCGCCATTGGCTTCGATAATTAAATTTGCCCCACAGGTTTCACTCGTAACACAGCTACTTGGGAACCCAAGACTTTGACTCATGGTTTGCTCAAAATTCATAACAAAGACGCTGCCAATATCCTTTTTTTGCCAATGGTTAAACAGTGTATTTAAAAAGTGGCCATAGTCTGAAGAGTTCACTGACCAATCTGTAACGTCAGCATTTCCTGAGAATTCAGGGGAAATGAGTGATAATCCTTCCGTCGTTGTTTGTTGTGCCTGCCGCTCAACGACAGGGATAAACTGCATATAATAGCTGCCAATACTTTTTAAAAATTCATAAATTTCAATCGGTCTTTTTACGTTATAATTATTTACAACAGTTAGTGTATTAAAGTCTACTCGATATTTATTGAGTAGCTCAATACTGTTAGTTAAGCGATCGAAAGTGCTTTTTTTCGATCGAGTTAATCGGTATTGGTCGTTACAAGATTGATCACCATCGATTGAAACGCCCAATAAGAAATTATGTTGTTTAAAGAACTGGCACCAATCACTATCAAGGTTTAATGCATTAGTTTGAAATGAATTGTTTATCCTTTTTTTACCTGCATATTTTTGTTGAAGTGTAACAGCTTTTTTGTAGAAACCGAGTCCAAGCAGAGTTGGTTCACCACCTTGCCAAACAAAATCAATTATATCAGCAGGTTGTTGCTCTATATTAGTGCGAATGTATTGTTCTAGAATCTCATCAGTCATTCGCCATTGGTTTTTTCTATTAGGATAAAGCTTTGATTTTTCTAAATAGAAGCAATAAGTACAATCAATATTGCACACTGAACCTGAAGGTTTAGCCATCAATTGGAAATTTTGGTTTGTATTGCTCATGCCTTACGCCTCTATTTATTAAAATAATAACGTTATTTTATATTAAGAATATTTTTATATTCTTTGACTTTTTCTTCAGGGGCATTCCAGTCACCATCAAAGATGGTATAGGTAATATATCCTTTATCAAGGTACCCAGTATCAGAATTATCATCTCTCATTTTTAATGCATCAGGATTAATAACTTGTTTGGCTTTCCCCTCAGCGGTTATTTCATATAAAATTTGTGGTGAAACAGCATATTCATTTTCAACAAATTTTACGCCTTTAATTTTATCTTTAGGCAGTGCTGGGTAATTGATACTTAGTCCTGATTTAGCAGGAAGAACTTTTTCGCCTGATACCCATTTTTTATTTAAATCATCTACGAGATCAACAACATAGGTGACTGAATCAGGCCAATATTTATGAGTGCTAGGCCAACCTGATTTCATCTCTTCCTCTGTCATAATGTAACCAACACTGGCTGCAATTGCAGGATAACCCAAGCGTACAGCACGCGCTGCGGCAGATATTGTTCCTGAATTTAATTGAGATGCCCCCGTGTTTGGCCCGTCATTAACGCCTGAGATAACCAGATCAGGTGGTGTTTCCCGCAATAGCCCTTGTAAACCAAAATCCAGTGAATCCGCAGGAGTACCTGGGAAGCAATAAGTACGATCATTTATTTTTTTTATATCGAACTCTTTACCTGCTTTAAATGTAATTGCGGTACCAATTCCACTTTGATTGGTTGAAGGGCCGACGAGCCAAACATCATAGCCTTTTGCATCTAATTGAGATTTTAATTCAGTTAGACCAAATGCTTCACATCCATCGTCATTAACTAATAAAATACGCATTTTATCGTTGCTAGCTTGAGCTTGTAGCCCAAATAAAGTTAATAAACTAATAGCTAATATTGTTTTTTTCATTTTTCACCTCTACACATGATTAGGGTTTAAAAAATATTGAATTTATAGTCAAAAATAATATCTGCGGCAATTGCATTTCTTCTTATATAATGACCATTATCATTAAAGACTGGTTGCGTTCGATTTCCTTCAGTTTGATATAACCAAGCTTTGGTTAATTTAGTAAATATCGTAAAGTTTTTTAATCTTGGGTCACTTGGCTGCCAAGCATTTATAATATTTAGTTCTCCTGTTTTAATTTTATTATTTTTGAAATCGAATTGACCATAATTTAATTGTATTGCGGAATAAAAATCCTCAGCATATTTGTAGTCAATTAGCCCAGTAAGTGCCAGTTCCCCATCACGCTGATAATGGTAGGCGGCAGAAGACATAGGGTCTAAACGCCAACGAACGTTTTTAACTGGGTGTCTATCAAAATAACCGAGCGAACCATCCTTTTTAGCTGCATCGGTGTATCCAACGCCAACCTTCATTCCTAGGCTGTCATATTGCCATTTGACCGTACCTTCATATACCCAAGAACTACCACTTGCTGCCTGTCGTGATAAAGGCATATTTTTATACATTTCTTTAGGGACATTTCCAACGGCTCGAAACCCGAGAGTAATATCGGAATACGGCATATAATTAACATCAATGAAATGACGATCAATAAAATCTTTAGCGTATCCGTAATTATAGGTAGCCTTTAGTGCTTTAGCGTTATAATTAAGGCCACCTGCTGCAATATATTCTACAGCCTCATTACTTCTGGTACGTAGCTTTTCTTTGTTGGGGGAAAATCGTTCCATTACACTATCAATGTATAATGTATCTATTGAGAGATCATGATATTTGAGTGTGCCAGTATAACCTAAATAGCTATTTTCTGCTGATTCATAAGAGCTTTTTAATACAGTATATCTATCTGGTGCTTGCCAACCATATTTCGCTTTAAAATTTAATTCTTTGTCATCACCTAGCTGCAATTTAATATTGCGTTTATTAAATTTCTTGTAGCTTTTAGCATTTGATGATTTAAATCCTGAGCCATCATTCCACAATAAGTCTCTACTCACAAAATAATTGCTGGCTCCTAATTTTGCAACATAAGTGTAAGATACATCAAAGCCAAGAGTTTCTTTCCATAAACCTGATTGATAATCTAATCCGATCGTTTGAGCCCATGCTGTATGAATATAGGTTTTTCCAACCTCATTTTCATTTAAGTATTTTAATCTATTTCTAAGAAATAAATCCATTTTACTGTCTTTTATTAATGGTTCATTACTTAGACTATCAACTAGCTTATATTCCTGAGCTTCTAGTACTGAGGAAAATAGCATAGTGATGAGCAGAGAGCCTTTTAGTAGTCGACTTTTTTTCATATACCAACCTTTATTCTTATTTATTAGCATTTAATTTTAATTTTTAATTTTGTTTTTATAGATTAAGTAACATTTTGTTACTGAGCAGGAACTTTAGGTAAAAAAAAACCTGAATTTTTATACGTTTTTAAAAACGCATAAAAATTCAGGTTCTTGCCTAGTCATGCTAGTAACACACCATTTGCTATATATTTAAAACGGGTTGGCTTTTTTTACAATGTTAATTTATGAGAACTGTGATCTGATACCAGTTTTTATAAGTATAAATTCTAGATTTAATCTATTAAAATTCAAATGTAACCTCATGAATTAATTTGATATATTTTATTTTTATATTCAGCCATATTTATTTTTTAGATGAGTAGTAAAGTTAATTTGATATTAATCACAACTATTTTTATTTAAGTATTTTAATTATATATAACATTTGATGTTGCTCACAAATATTTAAATTATATATTGTGAATTTAATTTATTTTGATTAGACAGACCCACTTTGGATGACAGCTTAGCCCTTAGTACTGATGGCTATGTGATTAATTCTATTTTTTCCGCGGAGGCAAAATTAGGAAACTTGCAGTATGCAGTATAGTCAATGATGTGGTAGTGAGTGGCGCTATTCTTAACTACTTGTCTTGCTGTTTTATTTTGGGAAAATATTTTTCTTTATTTGAATGGCAAAGCATTATTGTACCTATGGCGGCAACGGTAGCGGGTGTCTATATTGTGATTGACGATAAAAGTGGTGCAGTATGGTGATGCCGATAAAGTGTTTATCAATGGGACTTCCCTTGTTATGGTGGCTGATAATATCATAATGCATATTTTATGATCAGGGATTACTATCATGGACGAAAAGTCTCTTTACGCCCGAATACTCAATTTATCCCCTCCTTGGAGTGTCGC